>JAEYNQ010000212.1 GCA_023412455.1 Bacillota bacterium | reverse complement strand
ATATTGGTGTGAAACAAGCTCATTTCTTACAATTCACAGCAGAAGCTAAGGATGCTATTGAAATGGGAGAAGCAAGTAATCTTTACCGACAAATTGTTCCAGCACTTGCTAGCTTTAAAGAGCCAGCGGCAGTACTAGCCTTAATTGGCCTTGTGATTACCATTGTACTTATGATTATGAAAATCAACAGTGCTATTTTAGTAGGTATTGTAGCAACGACTATTATTGGTATATTTATGGGAGTAACTCAGCTTCCAGACTGGAGTAGTATCAGTTTTGCTCCACCTAGTTTAGCACCTACTTTCTTACAATTGGATTTTGCAGGTCTTTTTGCTGACCCCAATAAGATCGTTTTAGTGCTTACCACCATCTTTGCCTTTTCCCTTTCTGATACCTTTGATACGATTGGAACCTTCTTAGGAACGGGTAGAAAATCAGGGATATTTGATGCAGCAGATGAAGCAAGTTTTGAAGCAGGTAACACTTTTTCATCTAAATTAGATCGCGCATTATTTGCAGATGCAACAGCTACTTCAATAGGTGCTTTATTAGGAACGAGTAATACCACCACTTATGTTGAAAGTGCAGCAGGCATTAGTCAAGGTGGTAAAACAGGTTTAACAGCTGTTACAGTAGGTATTTTATTCTTAATATCTGTAGTACTTGCTCCATTTATTGGGATTGTACCAGAAGCTGCTACAGCACCTGCTCTTATTATTGTAGGTGTTCTCATGGCAGAATCTATGGGAAAAATAGCATGGGCAGACTTAGAAGAGTCTATTCCAGTATTTTTCACCATATCGATGATGGCTTTTGCCTATAGTATTACCAATGGTATTGCAGCGGGCTTTATCTTCTACTGTATTATCAAAGTTGTAAAAGGTAAAGGGAAACAAGTACATCCTATTATGTATATTGTGTCTGCCTTATTCTTAGTTAATTACGTGATTGGTGCTTTGTAAAAGAGAAGACATTGACATAGAGCATGAAAACATGTATACTAAGTTACGTGATACTTCTGTATCAAAGCATTTCCGTGCTAGCCGGGGAGTTAGCGGTGCCTTGTACCTGCAATCCGCTAGAGCAGGGGTGATGCTTTGTCTGAGGCTTTCATTTGTTTGGCCTGCCCTTAGCAAGTAGTGATGACGACTGAGTCTTGCGCAATAAGCACTTACGAACCGTGTCAGGTCCGGAAGGAAGCAGCACTAAGTAAGACCGTTTATGTGCCGCGAGGGCGCTTGGTCAGAGCCAACTACTGAGGTAACGCTTATAGATGACTGTCGAAGCAAAGTGCACGGATTAAATAGTAAATAATAAAAGGGGGTGTGAAAAAATGAGAAATCATTTTTTCACACCCTTTTTTCATTGCATGATTTTGAAACGATATATTTTTCTTCTAAAAAATGAGCATAATTCCCCTTCCCCATAGACTAGCCCATTTAATGGATTATGCTGCCTTTTGGAGTCTCATCTGTTTATTATGATATTTATATAGGTTTTGGCCAATAGATACCAAAAATATTTCCATTCGTACTGATTCAATTCCTCTACGTACAATTCTTTTGTACCAACGATTATTTTTCATTATTCCAAAAGTGCCTTCTGCTTGGATAGATCTATTCATTCTCAAAAGTGCTCCATGAATGCTCTCAAGATTATCTATCACTTCCTTGTGCATGGATGTAAGTTCTTCATTGATTCTTACTGTACGGTTTTTATCTGATTTTTTACATTGCCCTGCATATGGACAATCACTACAGTCTTCACAAATATATATTTCTTCTTGACGTCCATATTGATTTCCGGATATGGCCCTACGATATGCAAAGTTGAATTTCTTTCCATTCGGACATATCATTTTCCCATCATTATCTATCCTGAAATTTTCAGCCCTGAATGGGTTATTATGATAGTTCTTATCCTGTGTTTCTTTCTTAAACAGAGTGAATTTCATATATTTTTCCATCCCATGTTGTTCACAGTATATGTAGTTGTTATATGAACCATATCCAGCATCTGCTATAGGATATTTAGGATAGAAGCCGTATGTTTTATTGAATTGCTCCATTAATGGGATAAAACAGTCCATGTCTGAACGATATTGATTCACATCTACAACAGCTATATATTCATCTGCTACACCTACTTGTACATTATAGGCTGGAAGGAGTTGGTCATTTCCCATATAATCCTTTTTAACTCTCATAAATGTAGCAGAGTGATCGGTTTTTGAATAACTATTACGGTCCATTCCACATATATCTACTTTTTCGATATATTCTTCAAGCTTTATAATGTATTTCTGCAATCCTTCATAATGCCGTTGCTGCAACGTTTTATGATGTCCTTTACCATAAGCAAAAGAATCTGTATTGATTTTCAAAGTCGAAGTATACTTTGAAAGTATTTCTTTTAGCTCATCTGGCACATACTCTGTGTTTGTCTGGATTTTTAATCCACTCCATGCAAGCTCAGTATTCATTTCCTCTAATAGTACTGTGATTTTTTCATATAATCGATAGCGTGATTTTTCAGTTGCCTTTTTCCATACCCAACTGTACTTGTTTGCATTGGCCTCAAATTTTGAACCATCAATGTATAGATGATTAAGGTCAACATCATCTTCATCAAATATTTTCTTATTTATATCCTTAAAAATGTCTTCAATAGAATCCGTAAGAACCTCATTAATAAAATATCCAAAGGTTCTATAAGAAGGTTTCTCATTATCCATGAGGTACATAAATCGGATATTTACTTTACAGTTATCTTCAAACTCTCTAAGTGACATATAACCATTCGTTGTAAAGCCGAATAGTACCGTTTTTAACATGTTGACCTGATTATATCCAATACGCCCAGTGCAATGTTCTGAAGCTTCTTTTAGATACTTATTTAAATCTATTCCCTCCATAAATTGATCAAATGTCAAAACCGGATCACAAATATCAAGAAAATCTGAAATAAACATTGGCAAAACACCTTGTTTGGGTCTACAATAGTTCTTGGTATTTTTCATCGCAAGAAAATTTTACCACAAAAAGAGGATTTCTAACTCACTAATATGAGTTAAAAATCCTCTTTTTGGTTTAAGGAGTTTTTTCACAGCCCCTTTTTTAGTGTTTAAAATAATTAAGGCGCTTTCATTTATAAGAGTGTGTCTCTAGCTAAATACTATAGTTGATAAACATATTAAGAGCCGCCATAGACATATTATATTTCATCATGAATTGACGATTTCCTCCTATACGTGCCAAGGCCTCATCGTAGGCATCTTGTGTGGCTTTGGGGTGAGTTGAAGTAGATGTGGTTTGCATTTGGTCTTTAATAAGGGCATATTTAGAAGCATTAAGAGAAATGGAAGCAGTTTGGTTTACCCTATCCCCTATATAGTTTAGGGTAGAAAGAGTACTTGTTGCTTCATTGGTTAAAGCATTCATGAACTTCTTTTCATCTAAGCTTAGTTTGCCAGTTTCACTTATGCTAATCCCTACATCAGCTAAAGCGCTCTTATTGGACTCACCAACGTTTAATAAAGCCCTTTGAGTAAGATGGATACGGGAGTTAGTATCGGCATAATGGGTTGTAAAGGAAAGGGTGTTATTATAGTCCTCTATAAAGGCTTTAACACCTTCTAATGTTTTTGAGGAATCCTCAGCAGGACTTAAATGGGATAATGTGTTGCTACTAGCTTTTAGGTTATTAAAGGAACTATTATATTTTTGTAAGAAATCACTGGTAGTTTGGCTATAAGCAGAAGCATAATCTTTAATAGAACTAGAAAAATCATTGGCATAAAGGGAACTTAAGGTGGAACTTAAATAAGAGCTTGAGACACTTGACTGTATGCGCCCACTAGAAGTAACCGAGTTAACACTGGAAGGGTTATACGAAAGTAAAGAGGTATAATCACTAATAGAAAGAGCCATGGCTATCATCTCCTGAAAATAGTATTATCTTATATATCGTGAATATTTTCTTAATGTTGAGTGTTTATCATTGGATTATTAAAAAATTTAAGTTAATATAAAATAAAAAAGAAGTGTAAAGCAAAGGAGAACATAATGGCTAGCATTTATACATTGGCACAGCTCTTAATCAGCATATATACCTTATATAGTGTAGTAGCATTAAATGATCTATATAGCTGGCTGTTCATAGGGATTATTCTTTGCCATCTTATAATCTATCTCATGAATGTTATTGTGAATAGTAGTAAGGTACATAATGGCTTATATTCCATAGATTGTCTTTTTCTGTTAGGGGCATTTATAGGTGTTTCTAACCAATTTGCCATTCTTTTTATAATGCAGTGCATTGAATTGGGGTTTTATAAGAGCAAGAAATGGCCTCTTATGGCTGGTTTATTGGTTGTTATAGGGTATGAAGTAATGAGAGGTCATTTACTTAGAGAGCAACTAATTTTTTACTTACTTATTGGGCTTTTAATGAGTAGTGTCCATTTTTATGAGAAAGAGGTAAGGAAATTAAAGGGAGCTAATGAAGAGATACGAGAAGAACTTTATGCCTTACAGCAGAAGCTAATAGCTACAGAACTACAGGCAGGGCATATTAAAGAGGTAACCAAAATGCAGGAAAGAAATCGCTTAGTTCAAAAGCTTCATGATAAATTAGGTCATGTACTGGTAGCTAATATTATGCAGTTAGAGGCGGTTAAGTTAGTGTGGCCTAAGGACCAAGAGACGGGAGAAAAGTTGCTAGAAAATAGTATTAGTCATTTACGAACAGGTATGGAAGACATCCGGATTACTTTAAGAAATATCAAACCTGAGCAAGTGGAATTAGGTTTAAGCCAAATAAGGAAGCTTTTAGAAGAACTAAAACAAAGCCAAAAAATAGAGACAAGCTTAGAAATTGTAGGAGATATGCGTGCCATTGGGCCAGACATTTGGTATGTTATTCAGCAAAACCTAAGAGAAGCTATAACAAATCTTATGAAATACTCTAATGCAGATTATTTTAAGGTGAGGTTAGAAGTTTTAAATCAAATTATTCGAGTACAGTTTAAAGATAATGGAAAAGTCATAGCCCCTTATAGAAAAGGAATGGGATTTATTGGGATGGAGGAAAGGTTACAAGCTATTCAAGGAAGGCTTCTTATTAATACTGAAGAGGGCTTTGAACTTATTATGATTATAGAGAGGATGGAAAGAGATGAGACTAGCTATAGTGGATGATGATACCCTCATTAGGGAGAGCCTTAAAATTATTATAGGAGCAGATCCACAGATTGAAGTAGTGGGGACAGCAGCGAATGGAAAGGAAGCCTTGAGTCTCCTAGAGAAGGGGAATGTAGATATCTTGTTATTAGATTTGCGAATGCCAATAATGGATGGAATAGAGCTCCTGAAATATTTACATAAACAAGAAAAGATGTTGCCAGTACTGGTTTTAACTACTTTTGATGAAGAGGAACTTATAAGAGAAGCTATTAGTAATGGAGCAGCAGGCTTTGTGCTTAAAAATAGCACGCCCGATAAAATACTAGCAGCGATTAAAGCTGTTTTTGCTGGAAATGGTGCCTTTGAAAAAGAAGTAGTCCATAAATTAAATAGTCAATTAAAGGGATCTTCCCACAAGATGGAAGTTTATGAACTTACGGCAAGAGAAGAAGAAATTGTAGAGGGTATAGCAGAGGGACTTTCTAATAAGGAGATTGCCAGTAAGCTTTATATTTCTGAGGGGACAGTTAAGAATTATATTACCTCCATTTTAACGAAGATGAATTTAACCCATCGTACCCAGATTGCCATTTGCTATCTTAAGTATGGAGGGGACAAGAGATGAAAATTGTTCAAATAAAAGGGCTTTATAAAAGTTTTGGAGAAAAAGTGGCTCTTAATAATTTAAACTTGGGAGTAGAAGAGGGAGAAATTTATGGACTTCTAGGACCTAATGGTGCAGGGAAAAGTACAACCCTCCGTATTTTATGTGGACTGTTAAAGCAAGACAAGGGAAAGATAGAGGTTTTTGGACGAGATACTTTGGAGGCTATTCATGTCATTAAAAAGAATTTAGGAATTGTACCTCAAGAGTTAGGGCTTTTTGAAGAATTAACGGCTTATGATAATATTCATTTTTTTGTAAGCCTCTATGGCATAAGTGGCAAAGAGGCAAAAAAGAAAACATTAGAGGCACTAACCTTTGTAGGCTTGGAAGAACACATGAAAGATAAGGTTAGTCGCTTTTCAGGAGGAATGAAAAGAAGGTTAAATATAGCGTGTGCTATTGCCCATAAGCCCCAGTTAGTTATTATGGATGAGCCCACTGTAGGCATTGATCCTCAATCCAGAAAGCATATTTTAGGAGCCATTAAAGAGCTTAATGATATGGGAACAACGATTATCTATACGACACATTATATGGAGGAAGCGGAAAAGCTTTGTAACCGCCTAGCTATTATTGATAAGGGGGCTTGTATCGCAGAGGGAGAGAAGGAACAACTAAAGGCTATTATTAGTGATAGAAATAGGGTTCAGATTCATGTAGCCTATATACAAAGAGTAGAAGAAAAGGTTCTCCAAGCCATAAAGGGAGTAGAGAGTCTGCGCTTTATAGATAATACCATTGAAGTAACTTCTAAAAAAGGCATCATGTGTTTAGACAGTATACTTGGTTACCTAGTAGAAAGAGAATGTGTGGTAATGGAGGTAAGGAATCAAACACATAATTTGGAGGATGTGTTTTTAGGACTTACAGGACGTAATTTAAGAGATTAGGGGATGAGGATGAAAATATATGTATTCATGAAGAATAGCCTAAAAAGGACTTTTGCTAAGAGGAACTATATTACTTTTATGTTGGTTTTCCCCATTGTGCTTGCCAGTCTATTTGTAGTTGTTTTTTCAAATATGGAAGTTCTAGAAGAACAAGGGAAAATGTATGAGCTACAAGAAGGCTTAACAAAAGAAGAGATTTCAAGCAAAATCTATTCCCTCTCTTTTTTAGAGCCAGTAAAGACTGTAGGAGATTTTAGTAACCCAGCAAGTCAAATAGCAGCTACCATGTTAGTTTTTTCTATCGTTTTTCAAAGTCAACATAGTTTGACTCAAGTGTATTATTTGAGAAAGAACATAGGGAAGAGGGTTTTGGCAGCGCCTGTTTCAAAGACAAGTATCTATATAGGAGAATTTCTTGGGAGCCTATTAGTGGTCTTATTAGAAGGGATCGTTGTGAGTGTATGTCTTGAAAGCTTTTTTGGTTTAGGCTTAAGCAATCATACAGGACAGCTATTTGTTATTATATTGTGCTGCAGTATGATGGCCACAGCCATAGGAATGGCCATAGGAATAGTTATTAAAGATGAAAAGGTTGCCTCAAGTGTTGTTACTATTTTGATTTTGGTAGAAGGTTTTATTTCAGGAGGATTTACACCAGGACTCATAAGCTTTAAAGAAAGTAGCTCCTTTTCTTTTTTTACTTATATTACCCAAGGCATTTTAGATATTTGTAGGTTAGGTAAAGTGCAAGATATGGGGGAACTTATGGGAATAACATTAGGGATAGGGGCTGCTTTCTTAGGGCTAGCCACTTTATGGCAACTGAGTAATAAAGAATGGGGAGAGGGAAAATGAGAGTATGCTGGGTCATTACCAAACAACATATGAAACAGTTTTTTTCTAGTCCACTGGCAGGGTTATTCTTTTTGGTCCCTATTATAGTGACGCTTCTTTTTGCGGGGGTTTTTAAAGCCCAACTTTATCCTAAGTCTTACCGAGTCAATATAATCGATAAAAAGCAGTGTAGGGATAGAGAATTATTTTTAAAACACTTAGAAGGGATAGAATTATCCTTTGAACCAGAGCAAAGGGCTTTGCAAAGATTAGAAGAGGGCCAGTTAGATGCGATTTGCTTTATCGAAACAACTAATTTACGAGAGACTATAGCTCGTAGAGAAAAGGGGATGACTTTAAAATTTAAAAATCAGAATGACTTTACAAGAGATATATCAAGCAGAATCGATGAAGCTCTAGAACAGCTTAGTGGCAGTTCCAAAGGGAAGGAAGAGGCAAGAAGTGAAGGGGTGGGACATCAAAAAGGTCTAAAGATACAAGCCTATGCCATGTTTGTGATGATTTTCTTATTTACTTGTAGTAAAACACTTCTGGTTATTTTGGAAGAGAAAGAATCTGGGGTTTATGATAAAATAATGACGACTCGTCTTAAGAAAAGTCAATATATTATGGGACACCTAGGTGGTGCTCTTATTATTCTTTTAGCACAAATTATAGCAGAAGCGCTCCTAATGAAAGGACTTAAGCTCTCTTTTTCTATAAGTTTTATGGCCTTTATTGGAATCGGCATAGTACTTAGTATAGTAGGTCTAGGTATAAGCTTTTTTATTTTAGTATTTACTTCTCATACAGAGACGTATCAGCTTGTTTCTGCAACATGTATCACCACACTCTCTATGATCAGTGGGTGCATTTTTCCAAATCAAGTATTGTCAGAGAGTTTAAATCAGATAAGTATTATATCTCCTATTTATTGGATAATGGTAGTTTATAAAGGAGTAGTAAACGGGGAAGGCCTATTAAAGATTATATGGAGTGCAGCAATAGCTATAGGGATGAGTAGTGTGCTTATCCTTATAGCTGTTGTGTGGGAGAAAGAAAAAGGGGGACAACCTTTTGGGATAAAAGAGAAGTAGCGTCCTTTTGCTTAATTCTTGCATTTTTGTGGTATAATAAAAGCTAGGTGTCATTCTTTCAGAGTAAAAAAGAAATTTTAAAAGAAGGAGAAGGCATATGAGCTATTTGGCATTATATAGAAAGTATAGACCACATACCTTTGATGATGTGGTAGGACAAGAACATATTGTAAGAACCTTAAAGAACCAAATAAACTCAGGACATGTCACTCATGCCTACTTGTTTTGTGGAAGTAGAGGAACGGGAAAGACTTCCATAGCTAAAATTTTTGCTCGGGCAGTCAACTGTGAAACACCGGTGAATGGTTCAGCCTGTGGTGTGTGTGAAGCCTGTAAAAAGGTGGAAGATGGTTCGGGTATTAATATTATTGAAATGGATGCAGCATCACATAATGGTGTAGATAATATTCGAGAGATTAATGATGAGGTAAAGTATACACCAGCTGTAGGAAAGTATAAAGTATATATTATAGACGAGGTACACATGTTATCAACAGGAGCTTTTAATGCACTCCTTAAGACATTAGAAGAACCTCCTGGGCATGTTATTTTTATATTAGCCACCACGGACCCTCAAAAGATTCCTGTAACGATTTTATCCAGATGTCAACGCTTTGACTTTAAACGTATTTCAGCTCAGGAGATGCAAAACTGTTTAAGGGGTTATATGCAAAAAGAAAATGTTTCTATAGAAGACAATGCCCTTCAATATATTGCACGTCTAGCTGATGGCGGTATGCGTGATGCCCTTAGTTTGCTAGAGCAGAGTATATCTTTTTACTATGAAGAAATCATTACTTTAGATAAGGTGCTTTACTTAGTAGGAGCCGTAGATAATAGTATTTTATTCGATATGATTTATGCTATAATAACACAGGATGCAACAAAAGCCTTAGCTCTTTGTGATGAGGTGAATCGTCAAGGAAGAAGTATCAAACAATTTGCAAGTGATTTACTAGAGCATAGTCGTAATCTTTTAGTAGCAAAGACTACCAACGGTATGGAAGGTGTGTTAGACTATAGTAGTGAATATATTGAACGCTTAAAGGAGCAGGCGGATAAAACCAGTATTAATGAGCTCATGCGTTATATTAGCCATTTTAGTCAGTTAGAATACGAACTAAAAAACGTTATCTCACCACGCATATTATTGGAGGTTGCTCTGTTAAAACTTACAACAGTGGAAATGGATGCTTCACCAGAAAGTGTGCTTACAAAGGTACAAATACTAGAGGAAAAAGTACAACACTTAGAGAAGGAAGGGTTTAAGGTAATCACTCAGCCAGCAGCTCAGAAGTCAGTATCAACTATGCCTCAAAAAGAGATTGTACCACAACGGTTACCAAAGGCTGTCTCGGCTGATATTAGGGAACTGATTAAAAATTGGCGAATGATTAAGGAGAAGCTCCCTCGGGGCACATGGGCTATTTATGAGACGTGTGAGGCCGGCTTTATTGAGGAAGATATCTTCTATGTTGTCTATAAGAAAGGGATGGAGGTAGGTGTCAATAGCCACCTTGATATTCTCAAAAAGACGATTAATGAAGTAGCAGGTAAGGAAGTGCAGGTTCGAACTATTGGGGCAGATGACTATGCAGCCAAGTGCATGGATGTATATGGCTCTAGTCCAGAGCAATCAGCAGATATTAATGATATATCAAGTATTTTAAAAAGTGTGGAAGCGAAAGTTAATTTCAACATACAAATTAAAAATTAGGAGGAATAGAAATGAAAAATTTTGGTGGAATGCCTAATATGCAACAACTTATGAAACAAGCACAAAAAATGCAAAAACAAATGGAGGAAACCCAAGCAGCCCTTGAAGCGAAAGTTTTAACTGCTACTGCTGGTGGTGGAATGGTAGAAGTGACTATTACAGGTAAAAAAGAAATTAAATCCATTAAAATTAACCCTGAAGTAGTAGATCCAGAGGATGTAGAAAGTCTTGAAGACCTTGTTATGGCAGCTGTTAATGAAGCTGTTCGTCAAGCAGATGAGCTTTCACAAAAAGAAATGGGTAAAGTAACAGGAGGGCTTGGAGCCGGAGGTTTATTCTAGTGAGTGGATACTATGGCGATAAAATGATTGCTCTCATTGAAGAGTTATCACGTCTTCCAGGAATTGGTTCAAAATCAGCACAACGTTTAGCTTTTCATATTATTAGTATGCCATTAGATAAGGTCGAACGGTTAGCATCTAGCCTTGTAGAGGCGAAACGTAATATTACTTATTGTGCCAAATGCTGTACGATTACAGATGATGCGCTCTGCCCTATTTGTAAAGATCCTAAGAGGTCTAATCATCAAATCATGGTAGTAGAGGATCCGAGGGATATGGCAGCTTATGAAAAAACGAGGGAATATAAAGGTCTTTATCATATTTTACATGGGGCCATATCTCCTATGATGGGGGTAGGACCTAGTGACATTAAAATCAAAGAACTTCTTGAACGTATAGGACAAGAAGAAGTGGAAGAGGTTATTATTGCAACAAACCCTAATATTGAAGGGGAAGCAACAGCTATGTATATTAGTAAGCTTTTAAAACCTTTAGGTATAAAGACCACTCGCATTGCTCATGGTGTTCCAGTAGGAGGAGACTTGGAGTATGTAGATGAGATCACTCTATCTAGAGCCCTTGAGGGAAGAAGAGAGATGTAAACAAGAAGCAGGTATGGAGTAAAAGGCTATGCCTGCTTCTTTTTATACAAAAAAATATTTAGAATGTTTTTAAAATACTATATTAGTTAGTTTTTAAAATATGATATAATAAGGATAATCGGATGATGAAGGAGGAGAAATATGCAAATAAAGAAGAAAATCCCCTTTCTTTTATTTACACTTATTTGTGTACCACTATTTTTATTAGCGGGTGCTATTCACTACTATTCATCCGCAGTATTAATAGAAAATAGTAAGCAGTCTATTAGTCAGTTAGTTGAAGCTGAAGCTAAGGGCTTTACTTCATTATTAGATGAGAAAAAGTATGAATTACAATTATTAGCCACAAATCCTAAGATTGTAGCAGTTGCCCAAGAGCAAATAAAAAGAGAAGACGGTAAGGATTATAATGCTGCTAGCTATTTAGAAGCTCTCCAAGAAATAAATCATTCGCTAAAGATTTCTAACGGGTTACATAAGAGTTTTCTCGTAGATAGACACGGAAAGATTATTATAAGTACGGATAAAGAAGTGGTAGGCATTAATATAGGGGAGAGGCCATATTACAAACAAGCTTTACAAGGAAAGATAACCTTTTCAGATATCATGCTTTCAAAAGTAGATGACACAAAAATTATTGTAATTGCCACACCTGTAAAAAGTGATGATGGCACAATACTGGGAGTTGTTTGTACCAGTATTAATAATCAAATATTTACAGATTTTGTAGGAAAGATTACTATTGGAGAAACAGGATATGGTTATTTAGTGGATGGAGATGGTTTCCTTGTTGCCCATCCCCTACGGGAAAAACAAGGGCGACAAGTTGAGAATGATGCTATAAATGAGGTTGTACAGAACATAAAAGAAAACCGCCAGATGGAGTCAGCAATTACTACATATACTTATAGAGGTGACGAGAAATATGTAGGCTTTAAGGTGATTCCTGAATTAAACTGGATATTATGCATTGCTCAAAATAAAGAAGAAATTGTTTTTAAAGCGTATACTCAATTTTTTATTGTACTGGTTACAGTTATTATTTTAATTGCTATGATTATCCTTACGAGTATTTCTCTTACTACCAGTATTTGTAAGCCTATAGATCGACTTATTCATACAATGAACGAAGTAGAAAATGGCAATTTACAATCTTATTGCCAGTGTGAGACAAGGGATGAATTTGGTCAGCTTGCTCAAAGTTATAATCGAATGATTCATACCCTTGCTCAAAGTCAAGAAGCATTAGGAACAAGTGAAGAGCGGTATCGTCTTACATTAGATGCTTTAGAAGAAGTAATTTGGGAGTATATTATTGACACAAAAGAATTTAAGGCGCCTAAAAAATTAGAAAAAATGTTAGGCTGTAACATTGGAGAGATGGGATTAGAAAATTTTATAGAAAATATCGTATCACCAGAATACTCGAAAGTTATACAAAGGGATTTTTATGACTGCGTGAAGGGCAAAATAGATAAGGTAAGTGAAGAACTAATGATCAAGATTCCCAATACCAATGAAGAGAAGTGGATTTTATGTAGGATGTGTCTTGTAAGGAAGGGAAATAAACCTGAGAAGTTTATTGGAGTCATTTCAGACATTACTCAAAACAAGCAAAATGAGGAAAAAGTAAGAACACTTGCTTATTTTGATACATTAACAGGTCTACTTAATAAGCAAACTTTTATGGAAATATTAAAGGAATGGCTTGCTCTAGGAAGTAATACTGGTAATGCAGCTTTATTCTTTATTGATCTAGATAACTTTAAGAACCTTAATGAGACATTGGGGCATAAGATGGGAGATAAGCTTCTCATTTATGTTGGACAAACTATGAAACGTATTTTACCTAATGATACACTTATTTGCCGTTTTGGGGGTGATGAATTTGTGGTCTTCAATAACCACTTTGAGAGTTTTCATGCCATTGAAGAGATGACTTATGAACTCTTAGGTATGTTTAAAGAAAAAATACTTATTGAAGATAAGGTCATTCATATGACCTGTAGCATAGGTGTTGCCCTCTATCCAGCAGATGGAAGTAATTGTGAAGAGCTTCTTAAAAATGCTGATACGGCTATGTATAAGGCCAAGGGGACAGGAAAAAACAGGTGTAAATTTTATGATGAACATATGTCTCGGAGTCTAGATCGGAAGTTAATTATAGAAAAGACATTAAGAGAGGCTATTACTGGAAATTACTTATATGTGCAATACCAACCTATTATTAATATTCAAACGGGAGCTATTGTGGCAGCGGAAGCTCTTTTAAGATTAAATGGAGAAGAGATAGGGTTTGTTTCGCCCACAGAGTTTATTCCTATTGCAGAAGAGACAGGGCTTATCATTAATATAGGAGAGTGGGTATTGGAGACAGCAATGCAACAACTAGAAAACCTCAGACAACTAGGACATGAGGACATAGGAATGACCATTAATGTTTCCTCCATACAACTTCAACATCCTAACTTTATAGAGAATGTAAAGAGGATACTAAGTAAACATAGCGTCCCACCCCATCTTATTAAATTAGAAATCACAGAGAGTGTTTTGATAGAAAATCTAGAAAAGAATATGGACCTCTTTAAGCAAATTAAAGAATTAGGAATGCGCATTGCATTAGATGATTTCGGAACAGGTTACTCCTCATTAAACTATTTAAGAAGTATTCCATTTGATGTACTTAAAATTGATAAGTCTTTTGTTGATGAAATCGTCCAAAGTCAGTCCCTTGAAGATATTGTAGACAGCATTATTAGTATGTCTCATTCTTTAGGTATAGAAGTAGTGGCAGAAGGTGTTGAAACAAAAGAGCAGTTACAAATCATTAAAAATAAAAAGTGTGATATGGTGCAAGGCTATGTATTTAGCAAACCGCTTTTGGAGAAGGATTTAAGAGAATTCATTAAAACCAATCAACATAAGCAAATCGTATAAAAAAGAGAGCAATAGATTATAGAAGTAGTTTTGAGGAAAATGAGCCTTATCATTGTCAGGGACATGTCCGAACGTAGGGAATAGCTAACGTTTATAAGGGATAGGAATGGAGTGCCTGTGAATGAAGAGGCTCCTTTTTTATGGTGTTTAAAGTAAAAGAGATAATCTATTAAAAAAATTAAAAAAACACTTGACAAAATAAATAGATAGTCATATATTATAAGTGTAATAATTACTAGCACTCACCGATAGCGAGTGCTAACAATGATAAAGTTAATTTAAAGGAGGAATTGATATGTTTGGATTAACACCTTTCAATCGCAATGCAGCAACAAGGACTACTAATCAAATGACAGACTTTTACAATGTTATCGATGACTTTTTTAATGACAGCTTTTTTCCACTGAGAACGCTTAGAAATGATACTTTTAAGGTAGATATAAAGGAGACAGATAAAGATTACTTTATTGAAGCAGAGCTACCAGGAGTAAAAAAAGAAGAAATTCAGTTAGACTACACAGACGACAGACTGCTCATCTCTGTACAGCGCAAAGAAGAGATTAACCAAGATAAAGACAATTATATTCATAGAGAAAGACGTATGACTTCTATGCAACGAAGCATTTATTTAAGAGCTATTAATGAAGAAGCTATTGAAGCAAAATTAGAGGAAGGGGTTCTCAAAATCAGCATACCTAAGCAAGAGGATCCTCAGCCACCTAAACATCATATAGCCATCCAATAAACTTCTTTCTTGTAAAGCCAAGGTAAGGGGCTATAGAATCAAGTATAAGAAAAGAGACTATTTCAAAGTCCAGAGTGCTATGAAGCAAAGCGTAAAGGCTTCATAAACTAGAGAATTTGAGATAGTCTCTTTTTAAAGTTAAAGTTTTAAAGGAATACCTAAGTCTGTTTCCTTAAAAGCTCCTAGAATTAAGGCAAAGCCATCAATTATAGGCCAGATAATACCAATACCAAAGGTAACTACAGTGTTTTGAACTTGGGTATAAGCATAATCTTTATCACCAAGATAAAAACGGCCGGCGGCAAAAAGACCTAGAAAGATTTGAAGAAGACCTGCAATCAATCGAGACTTGTAGGGGATAGAAGTATTTTGTGCTTGCGTATCCAATAAAATACACTCCTTTTGGCGAAATAATAGTAATGATAGGGATAGGTAGTATCCCTTATAAAATTATATAGCTTAGAAGTGTGTAAGTGAATGCTTTAAGATATATATAAATCTTATCTATAGTATTAGATAAATATATAGTGAAGGAAGAAAGGATATAATAAGAGGAAATAAAAATAAGATAACCCATAAGGTTATCTTATTCGAGAAAGATGTTGTTGATAATAATCAATGAGAAGAGTAAGGGCATAATCAAATACTAAAAAGACACCTTGAAAACTAAGAAGCAGTATAGTCCATTTCAGTGGGATGGAGAGTTGAGGGAGATAACGACTAATAAGGAGTAATGGCTTTTCTAAAAGCAGAGGATCAATAAATGCTTTAAAAAAGAGGATAAAGACAGCACCTACTAGATTAAAGAAAAGGAGCTTAAGGAATAGTTCCACTGCCAAATGTTGAGAACGTTCAATAAAATACTTAATGAGTCCATAAATGCCAAAAAATAAACCATATAAGAGGCTCACATTTATAGGAAGAAGCAAAAAGGCAAGTAAGGTAGAGCTTATATAAACGAGGAGGGCTGTTTTTAGATTTCCACGCATTAAAGCTAGAGGCACAACAAAGGAAGCTAAAGTCAATAATGTGAGCGTATTGGTTTTAAAAATAAGTGTGAAATATAAGAAAATAAGTGTCAAGGCTACACAAACGCCACCTAGTGTTAAATCCTTAGCTTTCATAGCTTTTGTTTACCTCCTTTTTTATTTTTACACTCACAATGTGTACTCACTCTTTCATACTGTTTCATCATACCTAGGATAATAATATTTTCTAAAATAGACTGATTACGCTCAATAGGAAGACTTTTTAAGGCAGCTTTGCAGTTATAACCACAATTTAAAAGAGTAAATCCCACTTTTTCTTTGATAAGAGGAAGAAATTTAGCGTAGGAAAGTTGCTCTTTATTATAGAGCTGCTGAAGGGGGTTAAATTTGTGTTTTTCCATATCTTTTTCTAAGTCATCCAAGGCATCAATAAGATAAATCCACTTTCCTAAAGCATAGCCTAAGTTAAAGAGTGTTTCACGGACTTCCTTTTCATTTGCCACCTTTAAAGCAGGATAATCACCTAAAATGTGAGCCACAATAAGGGCAAAAGGATGACAAATCTCATCAATAGAAGAGAATTGGCCATTTTTTTCTAGCTCACTTAAAGTATTGAGGTTTTCTTCAATACATTGATTGATAACCTTTGTGGTGGGCGAAAACTTCTTTTGATAAGGCTTGAGTGTAAGGGCCATCGCTTTACTTTTAAGATTTTTATCATCAGCTATATCATCTAAAAGCTTATAGTATACCAATGAGACATTCATTTCTGCTGCATAAGCAAGGGCAGTATTCCTATTGATTACTTCTTTCTTTTTAACAGGATTAGTCAAACATTTTTGAAATCGAATAGCAGGTTCTTCCTCTTGTAAGCTATCTAAGAGAAGCCCGAGAAAAGTCATATCATAATTAAGAAGCATACGGGGAAGATTACCAAATTCTTTTTTTATATGGAAGCAGAGCCCACAATAATAGCTTTTGAAAAGGGTAAATTCCCCAATTTTTAGTTCGTCCTTATAGGGGGTTACGTAACCAAACAAAATAGGTCACTCCCTTTCTATTTATTTTAAGGTTAGGTTAGATACATGAAATAAGATCCCCACCCATGCATTCACAGCAGGTGTCTAGGCAAATCAGGTCACAGCAACTAAAGCTACCACAACAATCATCACAACAACAACAGCAACAGCCATCCCCATGGCGACGAGGTCTTCTATAATAATCATTACTATAATCATAGTGACGCCTCATAAGCTTAGTCAGTGCTTCTTGATATTTTACATTATTGGGGGCTAAAGCAAGGGCTTTTTCAAGTTCTGTTTTGGCAGAGTCAAACCAAGCCTTTTGTAATAAAATAAAGCTATATAAAAAATGCCATTGTGCATCTTGGGAATTGACTTGTTTTAATTTAGTTTCAGCAAGTGTATAGTTTTCCTCATTAATTAATGAGCTAATTTCATTATAGGTCATACTTAAGTTCATAGTATAACACCCCTTTCTAAATTTATTATACTCAAATGAATCTAAAAGGCATAGCCATTTTAGAAAAACTTAAGAAATCTCTAAGGAAATTTTAATCCTACTCTAATAATTAAGAGAAGGATTAAGTTGAAGAGGATATAAAACAATTAGAGACTAGAAAAAAGTGAAGAAGTAATATATTCTAGAATTATTATAGGAAAGTAACCCTATTTTAGTTTTTGATGAAAAGCTATAGAACATATAAATCAATAAAGATTCAATAAAAAAGCTATTGGAGGATAATGATGAAAATAGAATGTACAAAAGAAGAGTTTCAAAAACTTTTTGACTTAGTTTATGCAGGCAATGTACTCATTAATGGTTTGAGAAATCAAGAAGAAAAAGTCGAAGAGTATGCAGAAATGGAGCAGACTATTTTTGCCATGGCAAAGGAGTTTGGAATAGAAGGCATTGTAGAATATGATGAAGAGTTTAAGGAATGGATACCTACTCATGACTATGAAGAAGGTGGTATTAATGATTATTTAGATGCTTATGATACACAAGTCTTCTGGGAGGAGCTAGTGATGCGCCTAGCAAGGCGAGATGCTCTTAATCATGTAGGAGATGTGGAACCTGATATGAGCAAGGAAAAGCTAAGAGCTATGCAAGAAAGCTTAGAGGAGAAGTACGAAGAAGAATTTGAATATCATGGTTTGGAGCATTTAAAGCTGGTAGAACCACCTCTACAAAAACAATCATAAAATGAATTTGCTATAGACTATCAAAAATATTATAATTTATTATATTTATATAATTTTTAAAGATAAAGAGGGGAAATAGATGAAAAAGAAGATGAGGGGTATAGCACTTGTACTAGGCCTGGCCTTATTAGGCAGTAATGCCCAAGCCATTACTCTAGATACAAAGGCGATTGAAAGTTTTGCAACGAATGAAGACCAAACAGCATCCATGAATGGTAAAGAGGCAAAGGTCTTATTAGAGGCAGTCTTAGGAAAAACAATTATCAATGAAACGCTTATAAGCTCCCAAGAGGAAGCGCTTACACGAGGAGCTTTTTCCAAAATGCTAGTAGATGCTCTACGCTATGAGGATTTGGCACAAAAATTAGAAGCAAGGCCTAGTAGCTTTATCGATGTAAAAACCAATAAGGGAGCTATTCAGCTGGTGAAGGAATTGGGTCTCATGAAAGGGTATGAAGACCAGAGCTTTAGGCCTGAGCAAGTGATGACCAAACAAGAAGTAGTAAGTGTTCTAAAAGCTATGGAGCAAAAGCTTCAAACCCCTATACAGGGGATACATAGTAATTATGCGATTCAATCCAATAGTCAAATGGAACTCATTAAAAGCTGTACCCAAGTGAGCTTTGGATGGGGAGAAGTACGCTATGATGAGGAGCAAGGCATTGTAGTAGCTACTAAAGACAATCCTAGTGGCTTTAATAAGCCTACAGGATTTGAAGAGCCCCTTAATTGGAGTAAGGCAAATGGAGTAGAAACATATATGATGTTTTATTTGGAAGATAAAGCCCTCACTAAGGGACCTTTAGCAGGGAAAAATCTGGCTAAGGCACTCTTTGAAGACAGTATAGGGCGTCAAGCTGTTATTGCTAACATAGTGAAAGAAGCTCAGGATTTTGATGGTGTAACCATTGATTTTGAAAACTTTAGAAGCAGTGATTTAAAGGCAGGCTTTAATACTTTTTTACAAGAATTAAAAACGGCACTTGTCATGCAACAAAAAAAGCTAAACGTAGCTGTTCCTCCTAATCTTTATTACAAGGGCTATGATTATAAAACCATTGGCTATTTAGCGGATCATGTGATTTTAATGGCCCATGATTATGAGGCGAAAAGCTTGACACAGGAGGAAATGCTTTCTGGTTTTACCATTACACCTGTTACCCCATTAAGTAGTATTTATGAGACGCTTAAAGAAATAACCCATTCAGAGACAGGTATAACGGATACCCATAAAATCATGCTACAATTTTCTTTTGGAAGCAGTCAGTGGCAGGTACAGGATAATGTCATCCTAAATCAAAGAGCGTATAATCCTACCTATGACAAGATTTTTAGTAGACTGCAGAAGGAAGGGACACAAAGCTTTTATTCAGAAATCTATCACAATCCTTATGCGACCTATTGGGATGGCCCAACTAAAAATGTCATTTGGTATGAAAATAGTGAAAGCATACAAGCCAAG
>JAEYNQ010000183.1 GCA_023412455.1 Bacillota bacterium | reverse complement strand
AGCTATTCAAAAGATTATTCACTTTGGTGCTAAGGAGCTTCTTTATATCTCCTGCAAACCAACTTCACTTACACGTGATCTCCCTATTTTTAAAGAAGCAGGTTACCACATTGATAAAGTTCTCTGTTTAGATATGTTTCCCCAGACTCCTCACGTTGAAACAGTAGTTAAGCTGTCACGTTAAACCTAGTAATACCAAGGCTTAGAGCGATTTTTTGTTCTAAGCCTTGATGTGTTTTTAAGGTAATAAGGAGCAAATGAAGAAAGTTTTAAAATAGATGAAGTGACTGATCCACTTAGGTTTGTGAAGTTTAGCAAGAAAAGTAAGCAAGGTAAATATTCACAGGTTTTACTAATCACTACTGATTTTAATATACTGCTTAAAATACTTTATAAAATGATGCATATGAGATGGGATATTGAAAATAGCATGTTTAATAAGCTTAAAACCTATGATACTTTGGAGCATTGCTTTGTACATCATCCAAATGTAATTAAAGCTATTTTATACCTCATGAGCATTGACTCTAACCTGACACAATTATTCATTTTTAGAAGGCTAAGTGGAAATAAAATAAAATTATTAACACAGAAAGAAATAGTACGATTACTAGAAAAAGAACTGTATTTACTGAGATATAACAGGTAACATATTTTTGATACGACATCGATCTAAAACTTAACTGAATACGAAAGGAAAAGTTGGGGTAAGGGGAGATTATACCCTTTTATAAAGAAGAATTACATATTTGTTGCAAATTAGAGGGTAATTGTTTGAAATTTCTTTAACTAGGGTATAAAATCGAGTTAGAAGCCAAAGTGCTCAAAAAACTTTTAATTGCCAATATGCATCAACAAGGATATTTAGATTATAATCAAGATATCAAAAAAGTGAGACAAATTGATGAGTAAAGATGTAATTAACTCGATGATCTATAAGCATCGGTTAAAAAATTTTTGCGGATTCAATTAAGTGAGAAACATATTTAATAAAAATGAAGGGATAAGGGGATATATGACTTACTATTTCAGAGGTCAGGTTTCTAAAGCAACAGGTTTAAATATTGAGACTCTTAGATTCTATGAGAAAAATGGATTAATACCTGTTCCAATGAGGACTGATGCAGGTTATAGGTTATACAGTGAAGATACTTTGAGTAGGCTTGAATTTATAAAGCATGCAAAGAACTCTGGTTTTACATTAGATGAGATTAGAAATTTACTTTTAATTATTGACAACAATATGGTTGATTATCAGGATATTCCCAATATGATTGATAAGAAAGTAAATAATCTTGATCAAAAGATTGCAGGACTTAGTGAAACGAAGGCTTTATTACTAAAGGTGAAAGACAATTTTCATAATCCTAATAAATGCCCAGTGCTGCAAGAAGTTCTGAGGGAAAAATAATTTTCAAATAATTCGTGAAATTTATTGACTCTGTACCATACTACAGGTTCTATAATAATAAAAAAAGAAAAGGAGGTATGGTATATTGAGTATAGACATATTTTATTTTACAGGTACAGGAAATTCATTATTTATAGCAAAGCAAATAAGTAAGTTACTATCTGAGAAAGCGACAATTCAACCCATTAAAGCATTTAATGAGTATAAAAAGCTGGTAATAAGTTCGGATTGCTTAATCCTTGTTTTTCCTGTTTATTTTCAGACGATTCCTTATATCGTCAAGTCATTTATAAACAAACTTGAACTTGTAACAACATCAATTCAAATATATGCAGTTACTACATGTAATGGAAGCCCAGGTCATAGTTTATTTACAATGGACAGGATGTTAAGAAAAAAAGGGCAATTATTAAGAGGAGGGTTTACCGTCAACATGCCTGGAAATTCATTAATTATTGGTGATTTTACAAATACCTCCGAGATAAGGACACAAAGACTTGAAGAATCTAATCAAAAAATAATTGATATATCTGAATATATAAACAATAAACACTTTGGCAGGGTTGAAGGAAATGACAGTATTAAGTATCATCTACAAGGACTTATCACAGGAGTTATCGCAAAATATATTTATAAAACTCCTACGAAATTTAGAACATCAAATGACTGTACAAAATGTGGAACATGCATTAAAGTATGCCCATTAAGCAACATAAAAATGACAAGTGTAGGTGTAAATTGGGGAAGCAACTGTGAGCATTGTCTGGCTTGCTTTCATTGGTGCCCCAGTATGTCTGTAGAAATTGGGAAAAACACAATTGGAAAATTGAGATACCATCACCCTGACATTTCGGTAAAAGACATTTATTAGAATTATTGTATTTATAGAATGGAGTATGAGTATTACTAATTCAATAAAACCCCTAAACAAAGTCTTTCCACCTAAGTTCTTCCTCCAGAGTAAAGACAGGAAAAAATATCAGGGGAGAGGCAGATGTCATATAACAGCTTATACATTAAGGAATTTATTATATCCTTTGGATACATTTTTGGTAATGGGTAGTTTGCCTTTAATAAAAGGAAATGGAAAAACTTTAGGTGGTTATATCTCAAAGACAAAACTTGTACGTAGAAAATATTTAAAAGAATTAGAAGAACGGAATACATATGGATTTTAGAAGAACTTGTTGGTCATAAACCAAGGGGGTAAAGGGGGCTACTTCTATATCCACTTTTTTATAATTGCCAAATAGTTTTCTCACTACAGTCTAAAGGCACGTTGAGACTGTAGTCAAGCTATCACGATAAATCCTAGTAATACCAAGGCTTAGAGCAATTATGCTTTAAGCTTTTTGTGTGTTTTAGTGTCTGTGGAAACCTATTTACATGTTCCCAAATGGGAGAATTGAATTTTTGGGTATAGAAATCCATTTTGAAAGAGAAAATATACAAACTTTATCTAAGGACGGTGAGCTCATGCTTGCTGTCCTTTCTTCATTTGCAGAAGAAGAAAGCCGAAGTGCCAGTGAAAATGTAAAGTGGAGGTTTCGCAAAAAGTTTGAGCAAGGAGAACTGCTTATCAATACAACGCGGTTTTTAGGCTATGATAAGGATGAATATGGAGATTTAGTAATTAATAGAAAAGAAGCTAAGATTATAAGTAGCATTTTTGAAGAGTACCTTAGTGGTAAAGGAACGCATAAAATAGCCAAAGATTTAAATAAAAACAAAATCCCCACCGCTACCGACACAAAGTGGCACGGCACAACGGTACTTGCTATTTTAAAGAATGAGAAATATAAAGGGGATGCATGGCTTCAAAAGACTTATACACCTAATCATCTCACTAAGAAAAAGAAGAAAAATACAGGTGAAATAGATTACTACTATATAGAAGATAATCATTCAGCTATTGTTTCTAGAGAAACGTGGGAAACAGTACAAATAAAGCTAAAAGAGAATAGAAGAAATAAGGTAAGTAAAAAAGGGGTAAATAAGTATTCTGGGTTATTAATATGCAGTAAGTGTGGCTACAACTTAAGAAAAAGAGTCTGGAATAGCAAAAAGTCATGCCAGAAAGTAGTATGGCAATGTAGCAATTATATTAGAAATGGAAAAGATGCTTGTTCAGGAACTTCCATTTCAGAAGAAGAACTAAACAAGCTTGATATAAAAGGAGAAACTATTGTAGAGGAGCGTGTGATAAATGGCCAAAAAAATTACTTTTATAGCAGGAAGGCAAAATGATGAGATGGCAGAAACATCTCAAGCAGTTAATAAAACTAGAGTTGCTGCTTATTGTAGAGTTTCTACTGATCAAGAAGAACAACTTAGTAGCTATGAAGCACAGGTTAGATATTATACGAATCATATTCAAAATAATAGTTTATACGAGTTTGCAGGTATTTATGCTGATGAGGGAATAACAGCAACTAATACCAAAAAGCGCGATGAGTTTAATCGCATGATAAAGGACTGTAGAGAAGGAAAAATAGATAGGATTATTACTAAATCTATTTCACGTTTCGCAAGGAACACGGTTGATTGCTTGAATTATGTTAGAGAGCTTAAAGAAATGGGGATAGGAATAACTTTTGAGAAAGAGAACATAGACACTTTAGATGCAAAAGGTGAAGTGCTTTTAACCATTCTAAGTTCCCTTGCACAAGAAGAGAGCAGATCCATAAGTGAGAACTCGACTTGGGGCA
>JAEYNQ010000168.1 GCA_023412455.1 Bacillota bacterium | reverse complement strand
TACAAATACTTAACTAATGCAGTTACATACAATCCTTTTGAGAATATTTATGCTGTATTATGGGTAAGTGTTTGTATTCTGATAGCAGGCTGTTTTATCTATTTGTTTAACTACAAAGTGAGTTTTAGAAAAGTAGATTTAAATGAAGCTATTAAGAGGAAGCTAGCTTTATCATTAGCAGTATTTACCGCACCGTATCTATTTTATTTACCTACATCTTTATTTTTTTAATCAATAACAAAGCTCCTATATATGATAGATGAATCCAACGGATTATCTGTAAATATATAGGAGCTTTGTTGCTTTAAAAATCATTAATAAAGGAGACAACCTACCGTTTGTGCAAAAAAATAACCGTTCGTGTAATAATTATTGAAAAAATAAATCAATAATTCTATAATCATAAAGATTTAAGGAAAGATATACGTATAAACCATAAGTAGGGGCAAAGGATGAGAGAAAAGAAAAAGGTGCTCATTATAGGAGCAGGTGTAGCAGGATTAACTTCTGCGCTAGAGTTATTAAGAAGAAGTGATGACTATCTTCCTATTGTCATAGAACAAGAAAGCAAGGTAGGTGGTTTAGCTCGTACTGTAACCTATAAAGGTAATAGCATAGATATGGGAGGGCATCGTTTTTTTTCAAAAGATGAGAGGATAGTAAACTGGTGGCTACAGATTCTATCTGTAGAACAAGGGGATATGCTCATTCGTGAAAGGCAATCTCATATTTTCTTCAAAAGAAAATTCTTTGATTATCCCATTACACTAGGGAAAAAGACTTTAGCTCATATGGGTTTGAAAGAGAGCATAAAAGTAAGTATTAGTTACATAGTAGCTAAATTAAAAAAGAGGCAAGAAGTTTCACTTGAGGATTTTATGATTAATCGCTTTGGAAAAGTCTTATATGGTATGTTTTTTGAAGACTATACGTATAAGGTATGGGGAAAACATCCTTCAGAAATAGATGCTAGTTGGGGAATTCAAAGAATAAAAGGGCTTTCCTTATCCAAGGCTCTATGGAACGCTTTTTTAAGTCTATTTCCTAAAAGGAAGAAAGTACTTTTAGAGCAGCATAAGGAAACTTCCCTTATTGAGCAGTTTATATATCCTAAGTATGGACCAGGACAGTTATGGCAGAAGGTGGAAGAAAAAATTACACATAGTGGCGGTATTATTAAGCTTAATACAAAGGTGACGGGATTAAGGTCTCAAAATGAGGATAGCTACAAGGTGGAAATAACAACAGCTGAAGGAAAGCAAGATTACATAACAGTAGATTACATTATTTCATCTATGCCTATAAAAGACCTTGTGTTAGCCATGCAAGCTAAAGGAGAAGTAGCTAGAATAGCACAGGAATTGCCTTATAGAGATTTCATAACTGTAGGGATGCTCATTGATAAAGAAGCTTTACATAGGCACATAAGTTCAGTTAGTTTTGAAAGACTTATGCAGGATAACTGGATTTATATTCAAGAAAAGGATGTAAGATTAGGCAGACTGCAGATATTTAATAATTGGTCGCCTTACTTAGCTCAGAATACAGAAAATACGCTATGGTTAGGACTTGAATACTTTTGTGAAGAAGATGATGAATTATGGTGTATGTCAGAGGAGTCATTTATTAGCTTTGCAAAAGAGGAACTAATGAAGCTAGGACTCATACAAGGAGACGAAGTATTGGATGCCATTAGATATAAGGTACCTAAAGCATATCCAGCATACTTTGGCAGCTATAAAGAGTTTGATAAGGTAAGAGCTTATTTAGAAAGCTTTGATAAGCTGTACTGCGTGGGAAGAAATGGGCAGCACCACTATAATAATATGGATCATTCCATGAAAACAGCTTTTGTAGCAGTAGAAAATATATTAGCTAATAAGACAGAGACAGCTGAGTTATGGGATGTTAATGTAGAACAGGTTTACCATGAAACAAAGAAGAAAGAAAAGAGGAATGTAAATGAAGGTAACTGTTACCAATAAGATAAAGCAATATAGCATCTTATTTCTAGTCATATGGATTGCATTTCTATTAACTTCTAGAGGTAATATAAGTTCTATGAACATTACAAGTACAGTTCAAAGCTTTATGAAATTAGTTATAGTTGTCATCATTTTTATAGGAAGCTTTTTATTAACGCAAAAAAAAAATAAAGAAGAAATACTTCTACAAACTGTAGTTTTAATAGGATTAACCATGAGAATAGGCTATATGTTATATACACCTTGTACTATAAGGCAACATGATTTGGGCCTATTAAGTATACAAGGGGAAGGTCATGCAGGCTATATTTTACACCTGCTAGAAGGGAGACTTCCAAACAGCAATGATATACAGTATTATCATCCGCCTTTATTTCATGCTTTGGCAGCTGGAATGATTAAAATAACTAGGCCATTCTTAATAAGTAATAATATAGAACAACTAATAGAAACAGCAAAGATCGTTTCTTGCTATGCCAGTTGCTTAATCCTTTTAATGACTAAGGAAATATGCAAGGCTCTTAATTTAAAAGAAAGAGCAACATTAATAGTAGTAGCGCAAATAGCTTTTCTACCTAATTTCTATTTATTAGCAGGGAGAATTAATAATGATGCCTTAGCTATCTTTTTTATGATACTCATTATACTTTATACCATTAAGTGGTACGAGGCACCCAAACTTTCTTACATGATTGCATTGGCATTAGGTTTTGGCCTAGGTATGATGACAAAGCTTTCAGTAGGAATGCTTGCACTATTTACAGGGAGCATCATGTTACTAAAGCTAATAGAGTCGATTAAACAAGGTAAAGGCATAGGGATATTAAAAGAATATGTTTTATTTGGTGTTATAGCTATACCACTAGCACTTTGGTATCCCATTAGAAATTATATTTGTTTTAAGCAGCCCCTTTTGTATGTTTATGATTTAAAAGATACAGGAGAGTATTATTGTGGTAATCTATCCTTTTTTGAGCGTTTTATAAAACTTGATTTAATGCACCTTTTAAGTCCAGTTTATAATAACCCACGTCAGGATAAATCAGCACCTATGTATTTATTAAAAGGGGCCTTGTTTGGAGAATTTAATATGGGGCAAGACAAGTTACCTCGACTACTTATTATGGCATATGTCATTTTATGCATCGTTACTTTGTGGGCAGTAGGCTACTTTATTTTAAACTATAGAGGAAAGCTAGTATGGAGAATAGGTTTACCTAGTGTATGGGCCTTATTTTACATTTCTTATATAGGGTTTAATCTTAGATATCCTTATAGCTGCACTATGGATTATAGATATATTGTACCAACAGCTTTAATGGGTGCTATTTTTCTAGGAGTAACTAGTGAGTTAATAGGAGAAAAAGAACAAGGGGTTTTGAAAAAATATTATGATAAAGGGCTTATAGGAATCATGGTGGTATTTTCATTATTAAGTATCAGCATGTATTGCAGCATTTAATGAGCAGTTTATAAACGACCTATAGAGACCTATTGATCAGATGCCTTTTATAAATTAATTAACTATAAAAGATGTTTTATGAGAAGATTGGGGATTAACCTAATTTCAGAAAGGGAGGAGAACAAGATGAGGTTAAGAAGAAATTTGATAGCATGGTTCTTAGTTTTTGCACTGGCACTAATGAACTTACCAGTAGTGGCAGAGGAGGTGACAGGGGTAGCTGATTTCGATGTTGGACAAAGGATTGAGGTAAATGGAGGGGATATAATCAATTTGGGTGAGAATGGTGCATATTATAATTACTATACCACAAGTTCAGCTTTACAGATTAGTGACCAAAAGTATAAGTGGGGGAGCTATACGGTTAAAGAAGCTACAGCCTTGCATATGGCACCAATTTCCTCAGGTAAGCAGTGGTATGTGCAAAGACAAGAAGATAAGATAAATGTAGGTGCCATGACAGAATCCCCTCCTGAAAAACAGTACGCTATTTATCCTACTCAAATATATTATGCGGCGGTTTATGATTTAGGGGGAGGTAGCTTTAAGACATCAGCAGATTGGTTAGAAGAACAACATGGCATATGGAAACCTGAAACATCTGTAGAAAACTATGATGGGAAGCTATGGTATGCATATGAGGGGTACAGTGTAACTTTACCAACTGCTACAGAGGTAACTAGGGTAGGTTATGAATTATCAGGCTGGCAGATAGGAACATCAGAATTATTACCAGGGGCTACCTATAGTCTAAAAGGTGAAGATGCTACCGATGTAAACAGTCAACCTACTATTAAGATAGAAGCTATATGGAAGAATAAAAGTATTTCAAATCCAGTTGTAAGTGAGATTACAAAAACATCTGCAAAGATATCCGTACCATATAATGTAGAAGATGAACTAACTGATAAGGGAATCAAAATAGCAAAGACAGAAACAGAGGATTGGACAGCTTTAGAAACGACTGTAAGTAATAATCAAATCACAGCTGTGACAGATCGTCTTTCTAAAAATACAAGCTATAAAGTAAAAGCGTATCTTGCAACAGCAACAGGTGAAATAACAACTGAAGAAATAACCTTTCAAACACTTAAAGATTTTGAAGTAGAGAAAGCACAAGTAGGAAATATTACAACACAAGGAGCAAGTTTTACAGCAAGTTACCTATCAGATGATGCTCTAACAGCGCAAGGTTTTAAATGTAAGAAAACAAGCGAAGAAACAGATGAGTGGCAAGAAGTGGAGGCTACTGCAAGCGGCAGCAGCATCACAGCATCACTAGATAATCTTTTATCAAATACGGAGTATAGTGTGAAGGCATATATTACAACGAGTGAGGGAACAAAAGAAGGAGAAGTAGAAACATTTACAACGAGTAAAAGACCACAGAGCGTTGAAAAAGCAAAAGTAAGTGGAGTTACTAGGAAGACAGCTACCTTCACAGCAAGTTATGTATCAGATGATGGTCTAACAGCGCAAGGCTTTAAATATAAGAAAACAAGCGAAGAAACAGATGAGTGGCAAGAAGTGGAGGCTACTGCAAGCGGCAGCAGCATCACAGCATCACTAGATAATCTTTTACCAAAT
>JAEYNQ010000128.1 GCA_023412455.1 Bacillota bacterium | reverse complement strand
AAAAGTACTAACATGGCTAGCCTAGAACGCGAACTAAATTTAAGTAAAGGATCAATTAGCAAATGGTCAAAAAGCTCACCAAACTCTGATGGATTACAAAAAGTTGCAGACTACTTCCATGTATCAGTGGATTATCTATTAGGTCGTGAAGAGAAGCTTCTTGAGCTTACTGAAAAAGATGAAAAAGACATTGCTAAAACTATGGCTAAGATAAAAAACCAACTTATTAATGAAAAGGGGCTTATGTTTGATGGAGAAATTCTCGACGAAGAAACATCTAGGCTATTGATTGAAGAGATAGAGAGGCAAGAACGTATTGTTAAGGCTATAAATAAAAAGTATATACCTAAGAAATATAGATAAAACGGGGGGAATAGTGTGCATAAGGAAAAGGAACTAATTGATAACCTTATTGCTAAATACAAGACTTCAGACCCATTTGAAATATGCCACTTGAAAGGATATAACTTAAGTTATGCACCTATAGGCTCATTAAATGGAATGTACCGTTATTCAAGAAAAAATATTTTTATAACCATAAATAGCACTATAGATAGATATACTCAATTCTCAGCATGTGGACATGAATTAGGCCACAGCATCATGCATCCACAGCAAAATGCTATATTTATGGGTTCGTCAACTCTGTTTATTACAAAAAAACAAGAAATTGAGGCTGATAGATTCTCTGCTTATTTACAGTTAAAACATTATGGGGATATTAATCTTATTCATCCTAAGTATATAGAACTTATTGATTTAGATGTTCTTAAAAATTACATATAAAAGGGACTCAGTGCTACCAACACCAAGTCCCAGAGTGTATGAGTTATACCCATACCATCGCAAGTTAAGTATAACTTATGCACTCCAATATTTCAATAAATTTAATAGGAGTGAGTATAATGAGGAATCCGAATGGATACGGATCGGTTTACAAATTAAAGGGGAAACGTCGCAAACCATGGGTAGCTAGAATAACAACAGGATGGGAAAAAACTGAAACTGGTAAGCTAAAACAATTGTATAAACCACTTGGGTATTTTGCAAAGCAAAGCCAAGCAATTAATGCTCTAGCAGAATACAATAAAGATCCTTATGATTTAGAAAATGCCGGAATGACATTTAAAGAGCTGTATGAATTATGGAGTGATAAGCACTTTGAAAAATTAAGTGCATCAACATTTGAAGGTCACAAAATAAGTTATAAAAAATGTGAACCATTATACGACAGGCCTTTTAAGAATATTAAACTGCTAGAACTTCAAGAATTTTTGGATACTTCATGCTCTACTTATGCAACTAAGCAGCAAGTTAAAAAGTTGCTTGGTCTCATGTACTTCTATGCCAACAAATATGAGATAACTGATAAGGATCACTCTAAAAAGTTAGACTTGGGAGAAAAACAGACAACACTCAAAAGACGAGCGTTTACTCAAACTGAAATTAATAAGCTTTGGAACAATATAGATATGGAATGGGTAGATGTAATATTAATGTTAATATACACTGGATTACGAATATCTGAATTGTTAGAACTTAAAATAGAAAACATTGACCTTGTGAATCTAACAATGACTGGTGGTAAAAAGACAAAAGCTAGTAAAGATAGAATAATTCCTATTCATCCTAGGATACTTCCTCTTATTAAAAAAAGATATGATGAAAATAATAAATATCTTATAGTAGGTAAACGAACTATAGATTACATGTCATACAGGGGCTTTATTACTTACAAATATACTCCTGTTATGAAAAAACTAAGCATAAAAACAAGTGGTTGCCATGATTGTAGACATACAATAGCATCTAATTTAAGAACTAATGGTGTTGACCCATTAATTATCAAAAGAATACTAGGGCATTCAAGTGAAGATCTTACTGAAAAAGTATATACACACACAACGATTGAGGAGTTAAAAAAAGCTATAAATACTTTAAAATAATTATTTTTTTTATTTATTTTTGTTACTTTCTTGTTACTTGTGTGTTACTTGTAAACTATTTTTATCCCATTTTTTATTATTTTAACCACACCGTATAAATATAAAACCCACGTAAACACAATGTTTTACGTGGGTTTATTAATACTACCTACATTCTTTCGTGGAAAGTTCTGCTGATAACGTCCAGTTGTTGTTCGCGTGTCAATTTAATGAAGTTTACTGCGTAACCAGATACACGGATGGTTAATTGAGGGTATTTTTCTGGATGATCCATGGCATCTAAAAGAACATCTTTATGAAGAACATTTACGTTAATGTGTTGTCCTGTTTGACCAAAGTAACCATCAAGAATACCTACCATGTTACTTACTCTCTCTTCTGGGCTGTGTCCTAGAGTAGCTGGCACTAAGGAGAAAGTATAGGAAATACCATCTTGGGCATGTTCAAATGGTAATTTCGCTACTGAAGCACATGCTGCAATAACACCTTTTGTTTCTCTACCATTCATTGGGTTAGCTCCTGGTGAGAATGGTACACCTGCTTTACGTCCATCTGGTGTTGCACCTGTTTTCTTACCATATACAACGTTTGAAGTAATTGTAAGAACAGATTGTGTATAAAGTGCATTTCTATATGGTGTGTGTTTTCTTACTTCGTTCATGAAGTCTTCTACGAGATGGCAAGCAATAGCATCTACACGATCATCATTGTTACCGTATGCTGGGTATTCCCCTTCAATTTGGAAGTCTACTGCAATACCTTCTTCATTTCTTACTGGTTTAACTTTAGCATATTTAATAGCAGATAAAGAGTCAGTAGCTACAGCAAGCCCTGCAATACCACATGCCATTGTTCTTATAACCTCTGTATCATGAAGAGCCATTTCGATTCTTTCATAAGCATATTTATCATGCATAAAGTGGATGATATTAAGTGCATCTGTATAAGTCTTAGCTACCCACTCTTTTGTAATTTGGTAGTTTTTCATCACTTTATCGTAGTCTAAATACTCATCTGTCATAGGTTCGATGCCTGGTACTACTTTAATACCTGTTTTTTCATCTACCCCACCATTGATAGCATAAAGTACAGCTTTAGCAAGGTTCGCTCTTGCTCCAAAGAATTGCATTTGTTTACCAATACGCATTGGAGATACACAACAAGCAATACCATAGTCATCTCCAAATTGTGGTCTCATAAGGTCATCGCTTTCATATTGGATAGCTGATGTATCAATAGATACTTTTGCACAGAAGTCTTTATAACCTTGTGGGAATTTATTACTCCAAAGTACAGTTAAGTTTGGTTCTGGCGCTGGTCCAATATTATAAAGTGTATGTAAATAACGGAAGCTGTTTTTCGTAACAAGTGATGCACTTTCGTCTTCAAGGAGACCACCTAGTGATTCTGTCACCCATGTAGGATCACCTGAGAATAACTCATTGTATTCGGGTGTTCTTAAGAAACGGATAATACGAAGTTTCATAATGAAGTGGTCAATAATTTCTTGTGCTTCTTTTTCTGTAATAAGACCTTCTTGTAAGTCTCTTTCAGCATAAATATCAAGGAAAGTACTTGTACGTCCAATAGACATAGCTGCACCATCTTGTTCTTTTGTGGCTGCAAGGTATGCAAGATATAACCATTGTACAGCTTCTTTGAAGTTTGCAGCTGGTCTTGATAAGTCAAAGCCATACATTTCACCTAATTGTTTAAGTTCTTTAAGGGCTTTGATTTGTTCTGAGATTTCTTCAATATCTCTCATAGATTCTACTGTGAAGTTTGTAGAACGTGCTGCTTTATCTTTTGTTTTTTCTTCAATTAAACGGTCCACTCCATAAAGAGCTACTCTTCGATAGTCACCAATGATACGACCACGACCATATGCATCTGGAAGACCTGTAATAACACCTACTTTACGAGCTGTACGGATATCTGCATTATAAACATCAAACACACCTTCATTATGTGTTTTTCTATACTTTGTATAGATTTCTTTCATTTGTGGATCAATTTCGTAATCATAAGATTTAAGTGCATTCTCTACTACACGAATACCACCATTTGGATGGCAACTTCTAACAAGTGGTTCTTCTGTTTGAAGACCTACAATTTGCTCTTTATCTTTATCGATATAGCCTGCACCGTGAGAAGTGATTGTCGCTGGTGTTTTTGTATCTGCAAAGCAACCTCTTTCTCTTTCTTTTTTCATCGCTTCGCCAAGTTGTTCCCAAAGTGCTAAGGTATTCTCTGTTGGCCCTTCTAAGAAGCTATCATCACCTGTATATTCTGTATAGTTTGTTACAATAAAGTCTCTTACATTAATTTCATTTTCCCATTTACCTGGTTTAAAACTTCTCCACTGTTCCATATGTTCTGTAGATCCCTAAAGCTTATCCTTAGGTTCTACTCCACCTCCTTTTTGATGTCTATGTATTAGATAATGGTTTGATCGAAGAAAATGTATACTGTATACAATCTCTTTTGATGGTTTTATTTTACACCTTAGGATAACATTAGTCAATAGTAATTATTATTTAATAAATAGTGATTATTAAAAGTTATTATTAAAATTTAAGAATATAAATATTATTTCGCTTTATCTAACTGTTTTATTTAATCTCATTGCTTTATTTATAATAATGTTTATATAATATATTGACAATTTTCATAGCCTCTTATATAGTAGTACTAAACAATACTACTAAAGGTGATTATATGGATTTTACAACTTGCTTACAAAAAATAGGTTTTTCACCTATTGAAGCTACTGTTTTTATTACGTTATGTACCCATGGAAGCCTAACAGGCTATGAAGTTGCTAAACTAAGTGGCATTTCACGCTCCAATGTCTATGCTGCACTCTATAGCTTACAAGAAAAAGGACGCTGTGCCCTTTCTGAAGGTGAGCCCACTAAATATGTAGCCCTTTCTAAGGAAGAGTTACTTCTTTCCGTTAAAAGAGAAATGAACCATACATTAGAATTACTGGAAAGTTATTTTCCTGAAAGTGTCTCTGTTTCAGAACCTTATATTACTGTTAAAGGCTATGAAAATGTCCTTAATAAGATTAAAAATAGTATCTTACTCTGCCAATCTCATCTCTATATTCTAAGTACATCTGAGTATATTGCACTTTTAGAAAAAGAGCTCTTAGAGATTGCTTCTACCAAAAAAGTCACCATTATCTGCGACCAACCTCTAGCTATAGATCATGGTGTGATTACCTATGTTCGAAACAAAGCACCTCAAGGTTTTCATATGATTATAGATACGCAATCCGTTATCACTGGCGACTTAGCCTCAAAAGAGGCACAGTGTTTGTTTTCTTCCCACCATTCTTTAGTTCGTCTGATGCGCGAATCTTTTATAACTGAATTAGATATTATTAAACTTACCCATCATTAAGGAGGATTTTATGTACACACTCAATGGTTTTTTTACCCAAGAAACAAATTTCTATGGCGGTCATGATGTATTTGAGCTTTTAGAGCAATATGGTAGCCCCCTTTATATTTATAATGAAGTTATCTTAAGAAAACGTTGTCAAGAAATGAAGCACCTTGTGACTTATCCTAATTTTGTTCCTCATTACTCTATCAAAGCCAACACCAATATTCATCTTTTAAAAATTATACGAGAAGAAGGCCTTCATGCAGATGTTATGAGCCCTGGCGAAATCTTTTTGGCTAAACAAAGTGGCTTTACAAGCGAAGAACTCTTCTTTATACCTAACAATGTGACAGCTGATGATTTACGCTATGCTATTAACGAAGATGTCCTAACGAGTATCGATTCCCTTGATCAGCTTAAGCTTTTTGGCCAACTCAATAGTGGTCACAAAGTAGCTATTCGCTTTAATCCTGGTGTAGGTGCTGGTCACCATGAAAAAGTGGTGACAGGTGGTAAAAAAACTAAATTTGGTATTAATCCGGAAGATATACCTGAAGTGAAGAAAATCCTTGAACAGTATAATTTAAAGCTGGTTGGCATTAATCAGCATATTGGCTCCCTCTTTATGGATGGGGCTCCCTATATCCAAAGCCTTGATTCCATCTTAAATATTGCACGACAATTTGAAGACTTAGATTTTGTAGATTTAGGAGGTGGTTTTGGTGTTCCTTATCATAAACAAGATGGTGAAGCGCGATTAGATATTGAAGCTCTTGGAAAAGCGCTTGATCCTGTTCTTTTTGACTTTGCTAAAGAGTATGGTAAAAACATTCAATTTCAAATTGAACCTGGACGTTATATTCCTTGTGAATCTTGTGTCCTTTTAGGCGATGTGACAGCTACTAAAACCAATGGTGGTGTCCATTATATAGGATGCAATATTGGTTTTAATAATCTTCAACGTCCTATTATGTATGATTCACATCACGATATTGAAATTTATTCTAAAGAGAACCGTACTTTAGCTCCTGAACCTTTTACTGTAGTAGGTAATATCTGCGAGAGTGGTGACATCCTTGCCAAAGGAAGAGTTCTTCCTCCAGCTTATAGAGGAGACGCCCTTGCCTTAATGGATGCTGGTGCCTATGGCTACAGTATGGCTTCTTGCTACAATCAACGTTTTAGACCTGCGGAAATACTTATTACTCAAGATGGTAATGTCCGTTTAATTCGTAAACGTGATACCTTTGAAGATTTAATTCGCAATATGCTATAACATAAAAAAGGAAGAAGCTATTGGGATTCGCTTCTTCCTTTTTTGTTCATATATTAAGAGCAGTAAACAACGTATTTTCAAGGTATTCACATGGTTTTGTAACTTTTTTATATATTTTAAATGAAAATTATAAGACTACTTTTTCACATTTATCAGGTTTCCCTTGTAATCAGGCAAATAAATACATGACTGAAAAAGGACCCTACTATAATATGGTTCTTTTTCAGTCACGTATAATAACCTTACATCATGTAATAATCACAGTACATTCTGTATTAATAATAAAATTACTTTTAGAAGTATGCTCATACAACCCATTCCACCAAGTATACCTGTGATTAGTCTTCTATTATTAGTTGATTGTTTAATATTGAAATTTTGTAGGCTCCAATCTAAAAGCATGACACTGGCGCATATAGTGCAAGAGAAATAATTAATCTCAGAAAATATAAATAGAGATATAATATATCCGATTAGCACTCCAGTACATCTCGCACAAATAGGGAATTGGTATCCATAAAAGAAAAAACTTCTTTCTGCTAATTGATGGCATCCCCATCTCCTATATGCTAAATCCATAAGGTACATCCATAAAATATCTTTTTTACTCATTAATTTGCTTTAAATTTATTTCCACAAGTTTGGCATACCCAGAATTGTACGTTCTTAGATTTACCTGAGCCACATAGGCCGAATATACCACATAAACATAATTTTAATCCACTTATACCTTTAGTATGTACCTCATTAATTATAGTGCAGTTATCACTTCCGCATTTCGGACATTTCATAATGACTCCCCCCGTTAAAATATTATATTTTACACTATAATAATACATAATATTTTACATATTTTCAATATAATTATATATAAAATAATAATATCTCCAGTATTTTTTACAGATTATCCAAAATCTCTCTTATTTCAGCATTTTTGTCACGTAATGGTAAGTTAAGCATAATTAATATGTGGATTTACGATTTGAACTGATCTCAGTTCGTTTGCTATTTTAATTTCTGTACTTAAGCTTGCCATCTATATTCCTGCTAAGAAGGTGCCAGCCTAAGCCGACACCATATGTAATTTAATAATCATATTTGGTCACAAGACCAATAAATTGTTTCATTGGTTGAAACTAGTATCTAATATTTGTATAAGTTACTTGATTAAATAATCAAGTAACTTATACAAATATTAGTAATATAATGGGAGGCTGTTTTTATGACAAAAAGAAGAGAAAACCCCCATTCACGTAATGGTAAGAAAACAAAAAAAGGAAGAAGCTATTGGGGATTAGCTTCTTCCGGTTCCGTTCATTTTTTATAAACAGGAAAATAGATATATTATGGGGAGATTTTGTAAACAAAAGATTTTCATCTCTTGCTTGATATAACTATAACTTATTTTTTTTAATAAAGTATGAATGCCTAGTGAATATTTTATATCTCTTTATGGAAATTTTTCTCACTTACCTATTTAGTAAGAAATGGTTTTCAAATCCTGCTCCATACAAAAACTCCAGGTACTTTATTGACCAGTCTATGTGCTATGCACAACTGGAAATAAAGTACCTGGAGCTTTGTTTTTGTAAAAGTAGCTCTCAGTAAAACTTTATCTTGTTATCTCGTTTCCGTTTTCATCTACTTCAACTTCTACTTCTACATATTCATATTCGACATTTGGGTCTTCTTCTAATTGTTCAGCTTTTTTGCCAATTGCTAAGTTAGGCGCTTGTACACCTGCTACTGCCATTTTCTTAACAGGAATACGTACACTTTTATTAAGGCCAAGTTCAATAATAAATAAGTCATTGATGATATCTACTACTTTACCATAGATACCAGATTGTAATAAAACTTGATCCCCTACTTTAATAGAATCTTGCATTTGAGCAACTTCTTTTTCTTTTTTCTTTTGAGGTCTAATGATTAAGAACCACATAATCCCAAAGAATACTACCATGTACCCTACTGTAATTAATAAACCTGCTCCTCCTGCTCCTGTTGTGAACCCTAATACTGTACTAGCCATTTTTCATTCCTCCATTTTAATTATTTTTATATCCTTCTAAACGCATTTTCTTATAAGATGAAAAGCTTCCTTCATCTAATGCATTACGGATTTCTAACATTAAGTTATTAAAATAATGTAAGTTGTGCATAACACATAACCTCATACCAAGCATCTCTTTCGCTTTTAACAAGTGTCTAATATACGCTCTGCTGTATCTTTGACAGGTTGGGCACTGACATTCCTCTGAAAGAGGTCTCATATCTTTTTCATACTTTTGATTAAAGAGATTCATCTTGCCATGATGGGTATAAACATGACCATGACGTCCATTACGAGCTGGAAGAACACAGTCAAAGAAATCAATACCCCGATCTACGGCTTCTAATATATTTTCAGGTGTCCCTACCCCCATTAGATAAGTCGGTTTATTCTGGGGTAAATAGGGTACAACCGCTTCTAAAATACGATACATATCTTCATGGGATTCACCCACAGCTAGTCCACCTACTGCATAACCAGGCAAGTCAAACTCACGAATAATCTTGGCATGCTCTATACGGATGTCCTCAAAGATTCCTCCTTGGTTAATACCAAAAAGCATTTGCTGTTTGTTAATGGTTTCTTCTAAGTTATTTAAACGATTCATTTCTTTTTGACAGCGGGCAAGCCATCTTGTTGTGCGTTCCACAGAAGGAAGAATATACTCTCTTTCAGCTAAAGCAGGTGGACATTCATCAAAGGCCATGGCTATGGTTGAAGCAATATTGGATTGAATTTGCATACTCTCTTCTGGCCCCATAAAAATCTTTCTACCATCTATATGTGAAGAAAAATAAACACCCTCTTCTTTAATCTTACGTATAGCTGCTAAGGAAAAGACCTGAAAGCCACCTGAATCGGTCAAAATAGGTTTATGACATACCATAAACTTATGGAGTCCACCCACTTCTTTAATAAGGTTATCTCCGGGTCTAACATGTAAATGATAGGTGTTAGCTAAAACCACCTGTGTATCTATTCTCTCTAAATCTTCTGTAGATAAGGCACCTTTAATGGCTGCTACTGTGGCCACATTCATAAACACGGGAGTCTCAATGGTACCATGGGGGGTATGAAAGCGCCCTCTTTTTGCACGGCCTTCTACTTTAAGCAATTCATACATGTGTTGTCTCCAATCTTTTTCATACTCTCATACAGTTTACAAGAAAACCTTGGCTTTTTCAATCATTCATACGATTATTTTAAGCTTTTTTACATCTTATTACGCCTAAGTTATTGAAGAGTATGGTGATGTCTGATAAAATTATCTTTATTTGTTAATTCACACAAAGGAGTGTTTCTTATGTCCGGTTCATTATTTGGTAAGAATTTTCGTCTGTCTACATTTGGGGAGTCTCATGGTCCTGCTCTAGGTGCCATTATCGACGGCTGTCCATCTAATATACCCCTTTCATTAGAAGATATTATGAAGAATATGAATCGTAGAAAGCCTGGAAATCCTAAGGTTGCTACCGCTCGCCAAGAAACGGATCAAGTAGAAATACTCTCCGGTATCTTTGAAGGCAAAACCACAGGAACACCTATTGCTCTACTTATTAGAAATATGGACCAAAAATCCCATGATTATTCCAACATTCAAAACATCTATCGTCCTTCTCATGCGGATTATACCTTTGATCAGAAATATGGCTTTAGAGATTATCGTGGAGGAGGGCGCTCATCAGGTCGAGAAACAGTTGCCCGTGTAGCTGGTGGGGCTATTGCCCTAGCCTTTCTTCATGAACTAGGTATAAAGGTAACGGCATATACCCGTTCTATTGGCCCTATTGTAGTCCCTGAACAAGAAATAGACTACTCTCAGATTGTCCTTAATCCTGTTAACATGCCCCATGCCAAAAAGGCCGAAGAAGCTTTAGACTATATTGCCAAAGTGAAGAGCCTAAAAGACTCTGTAGGTGGGACTATTGAATGTGTTGTGGAAGGCTTAAAACCTGGTATGGGAGAACCTGTATTTGACAAACTGGACGCCCTTTTAGCTTATGCGATTATGGGGATTGGTGGTGTGAAGGCTTTCGAAGTGGGGGCAGGTATAGAAGCCACTAAGCTTCTAGGCTCCCAGTACAATGATTCTTTCTATATGGAAGAGGGTAGCGTTCATAAGAAGACCAATCACTCTGGCGGGGTATTAGGTGGTATTTCTGATGGTAGCCCCCTTTGTATTCGCGCTCATTTTAAACCCACTCCTTCTATTAGCCAAAAGCAAGAGACCATTACTACCTCTTTTGAAAATACAACGCTAGAAATCCACGGGCGCCACGATCCTGTCATTGTTCCTCGTGCTGTTGTTGTCGTTGAGTCCATGGTGGCTCTCACCTTAGCTGATTTGCTCATGAGTCAGCTGACTTCTAATATAGACACCCTTAAAAAACTATATCTCTAAATAAATAGTTACTTTTATCAAAAGGACAGTCCCTGGTTCATGGTTATGTGTCAGTACTGTCCTCTCTTTTTTATGAACCCTTTACTCCTTTATAAACCCTTTACTCCCTATTTAATCTTTTTAATATGAAACATTTCATGGGCTTCTATAATGCGTATTTTGAAAGATTTTCGAATGCCTTCCATACTCCTAAGTTGATTAATAAATCGCAAGCTTTGCGTATCCACTAGTCTCTCTATCAGTGGAAATATATCTTCCTTCTGGTCCTTGGTCAATGTGTTTCTTAGGCAAAACGTATTAATCGTTTTAAGTGTTTCTAACACCTGTATATCACTTATACGACTCCTATCTGCTAAAACAAAGGTATATTCTTTTGTACGCTTGTTCTCTGGATAAGTTTCTTTAAAGAAATTTAAAAAATGATTCTCATTTTTTTCTTTGACCTGATTAAATTTACCTAGTTTCATTTGAAGTTCTTTTTTAAGATAGACAAGGGTATTAGCTTTTACCCTAGGGCTCATCTTCATAATATACTCATTAATAAAATCATAACTTTGCTGGAGCTGTTCTTCTTCTAGCTCCTGTTTAGAAAGCTCTTTTATCTTATCTATATACTCTAAAATACTTTTTTTAGTTACTAGAGGCTGCCCATAGGCTTTTTGCCAAATAGCCTCTGCGCCTAAACCTTTAAAATCCACTTCATTCCCACCTATTTGTTCCTTCATCATTTCTCCCTTGCCTTTTCTTTTTAAGGATATACTCTATGCTTTTTTATTCTAACTGATTTATGGGTAATCGTCTAGGCATATAAGACCTTCTCTAGCTCCTTGATTTTATTTTACAGGTTGCTATAATATTCCCTCCACTAACCTCTATTTGTATAAGTATTTTATACCTAAAAAAACACCACAGCCTCTAAAGGGATCAGGTGATGTTCTTTTTAACTTGAAGAAGTTTATATTTCGTTTATAAGGGAATACTCTTATTAGTTCTTAGTATAAGCGACTATTCTAAAACGAAGTTCCTAGGCAAGATTGTATTAATTCCGTTAGATTCTTTTCAAACACCATATCCTTTTCATGATGACGTTTTTTAGGACCCTTTAGATGTCCTCCTTGGCGCCTTGCTTCCTTTGCTAAATGTCTCGTCCATAGCAGTTGCTCAATATTATCATCTGTATAAAGCATGCCATTTTGATGAATAGGATACCCTTTTTTAGAAAGGACCATAGCTGCTAAGCCATAATCTTGTGTGACAACAATATCCCCTGGCTCTACTTTATTAATAAGCACAAAATCTACAGCATCTGCCCCTTTTGAAACAGTAATGGTTTCCGCTCCTTCTC
>JAEYNQ010000103.1 GCA_023412455.1 Bacillota bacterium | reverse complement strand
CAAGAGATGGCATTCATCCAAAAGCAATACAAAAAATTATTAACTTTGGCGCTAAAGAGCTACTCTATATTTCATGTAAACCAACTTCATTAACAAGAGATTTACCTATTTTAAAAGAAGCAGGCTATAAAATTGATAAAGTATTATGTGTAGATATGTTTCCTCAGACTCCCCACGTTGAAACTGTAGTGAAGCTGTCAAAGAAAGCCTAGAACCATCAAAGGTTCTAGGCTTTTTGCCGTCTGTGGAGTTATGTGTTTTTAGAGGGAAAGAGGTTGGATAGTAAAAGAATATAGATGATGGGGGATAGCCTTATGCCAAATAGTTAAACAATATGGCATAAGGCATAGTTTTTGGCGTAAGTAGCAATTTGAGTATATCTTTGCATTGATAAACTATAAGTTTAAATATCAAAATAATAAATTTAGATTTACAAATAGTCTTGTAACAAAAACTGTGATATTATATGAAAATGGAGTCATTTAGGTAAATACAAAAGGAAGGTGAGCAGATGAATGTAAGTTATAATAATCTATGGAAATTATTAATTGATAAGAATATGAAAAAAAAGGATTTGAGAGAGGCTACTGGTATAAGTACGGCATCCATGGCTAAATTGGGCAAAAATGAGAAAGTTAATATGGATATTCTAATTAAAATTTGCCAAGCCTTGAGTTGTGATATATCAGACATTATGGAAATAAAAGAAATAAAGGAGAATGAAAATGCTTAACGTGATAGACTTATTTTGTGGATGCGGAGGTTTAAGCGAAGGATTTAGACTTGCAGGGTATAATATAGTAGGGGGTGTAGACTTTAATGAGTCTGCCATAAAAACCTATAATCATAATTTTATAGGTGCAAAAGGTATTTGTTGTGATTTAGCAGATATGAATGAGGAAATGATATTAAATACATTTGGTGATTTAAATATAATAGATGTCATTATTGGTGGTCCACCATGTCAAGGATTTTCAGCAGCAAATAGATACAAGATAGAAGGTGATGATCCAAGGAATAAATTGTTTTTTGAATTTGTTAAGTTTGTTGATTTAGCAAAACCCAAAGCAGTAGTTATTGAAAATGTACGAGGGATTGTAACGAGTAACAAGGGTTATGCAAAAGATAGAATTTATGATATTTTTCAAAGTAGAGGATATAATGTTGAACATAGGATTTTGGATGCATCTGAGTTTGGAGTTCCACAAAAGAGACTTAGAAACTTTTTTGTTATGACTAAAGATATTAAATTTGACTTTGATACATTAGTTAAAGTACCTGAACTTGTTACTGTTAAGGAAGCTATAAGTGAATTATACGTATTAGAAAACAAAAGTAAAAGTGATGAATATGTATTAGAAATTAGTCCTAGTACTAATTACCAACAGTATTTAAGAAGATCGGATTCAAAGATATTAAATCATGATGTTAGATATCCTGCAGAAAAGGTACAGGAAAGAATATCTCATGTTCCACAAGGTGGGAATTGGCGTGATATACCAGAAGAACTATTTGCTAATAATAGAACTAACAGACATTCTTCTGCATATAAGAGATTGGATGAAGCATCTACATCAGTCACAATTGACACAGGAAACAGTCATAGTAATTATTTTCATTCGCTATATAATCGTATCCCAACTGTTAGAGAAGCAGCACGTTTACAATCATTTAACGATCAGTTTGAGTTCAAGGGAAGTAGGACAGATCAATATAGACAGGTTGGAAATGCAGTTCCACCACTATTATCAAAAGCTATTGCAGAGGCATTAAAAGGAGTACTTGAGAATGATGAAAAATAAAATTATAGACCTATTTTGTGGATGTGGAGGACTGAGTAGAGGATTTGAAATGGCTGGATTTGATATTGAAATAGCAATAGATATGTGGCAAGATGCAGTAAAAACTTATAACCATAATCATAAGAGTCCAGTTGCTATATGTGAAGATATCCATAACCTTACTGATGAGTTTCTAGATGAACTAGTTGAAAAAAATGAAATTGTAGGAGTTATTGGGGGGCCCCCGTGTCAAGGATATAGTACTGTTGGGACGAGAGATGTAAATGATCCTAGAAACCATCTATATCTAGAATATTGTAGAGTTGTTGAAAAAGTAAATCCTGAATTTTTTGTTATTGAAAATGTGAAAGGACTAATAACATTAAGTGGGGGAGCCTTTAAAGAAGATATTATCAATAGATTTCAAAATCTTGGTTATTATGTGGAATTTAAGGTTTTAAATGCAGCTAACTACGGAGTACCTCAAAATAGATATCGAGTATTTTTTGTTGGAATGAAAAATAAGGGTTTTCAATTTCCACTAGAAAAGGATTATGTTGTATCTACAAAAGAAGCATTAGGTGATTTACCATCTTTAGAAGAAAGTAGTTCTGACGAATATAGTTGTTTGCCACAAAATGACTATCAAAAATTGATGAGAGCTAAGAGTAATAAAGTACTTAATCATGAAGGTACAAACCATACTGAACAAACAAAAGAAATAATTGGAATGATTAAAGATGGAGGTAAGATATCTGATTTACCAGAAGAGTATTGGAACATTAGAAAGTATAATAAGGCATTTCAAAGAATGTTAAGTACTGGCCCATCTAATACGATTGATACAGGACACAGAAATTATTTTCATTATAAGGAAAATAGGATTCCTTCAGTAAGGGAAAGTGCCAGAATACAATCATTCTCAGATGAATTTGAAGTATTAGGTTCAAAAACTAGTCAATACAAGCAAATTGGTAATGCAGTACCACCATTATTAGCATATGAAATTGCCAAAGCTATAAGGCAACATATGAAATAATTAAAAACGAGAAATGAGTTATTTTTCAATAATATTATTGATAAAATACAATTACCACAAGGGGAGATAGATATGAAAATAACTATTGGGAATTGTTCCTCACCAGGAGCTAGTTTCACAGATAATACTAATAGCGTTATTATGAAGTGTAATGAATGGATTAATGAACATCAGAATGACATTAAACCATTTAGAGAATTTAGGCGTGAACTAGAAAGAGAAAAAGGTGTTAACGATAATAATGCAAGGAATATTTATCCTTTTTTAAAAAACTGTGGTTTTATTTCTTATGATGCAGGTAAAAAGCTAAGGTATAGCACATTTTTTACTGATAGAGGGTTAGCTTATGTAAAAACATTAGAGGCAATTGAAATGATAGAAGAAGCAGATGCAACTTTAGAAGCGAAAAAGGAAGCAAGACAAAAACTCAATCAAGTAAAAGAACAGATTATAGTTTCAGGAGTAGTAAGATTACTAAAGGTACCTGATAGCAACTATACCCAGGAGTATATAGCATGCCTTAAATTCTTAAGAAAATTTAGTAAGATTAATAAGGTAGAGTTTGGGTATTTGTTATATGAAAAACAACTAGATCAAAAAAACTATTTAGAAAATATGACATCTAATGTAGAGGCATATAGAAAAAATGAACTAATGATAGATATACAAGTGAGTATTCGAGATGATACAGATTCCAAGCAATCAGAAAACTCTGGCAGAAGAATTGGAGGCATAAAATATTTAACAGCTTATTCATATATTCTTAATACATTGCAACAAGGAGGGATTGTTGTAAAAGACAATAACTATTATATACTTCCTAGTGATAGACATGAGTTAGCAGATAATTTAATTAAGGAGGGGACAATAGATGAGTAATATTGATAGGAATATTAATGTAAGTATTGGTGGAAAGCTGGATGAAATTAGTAATCTTTTACACATTACTGAACCTAAAAAGGAAATAGAAGCAGTTAATAAAGAGGTGGAAGTATATCAAAACCAAATGCAGGATACTATAGAAGAAATCAGTGTGACAAATGAAGTAGTAAATAGAAGACCAAGAACCGATTTAACACATCCTTTAAACCAAATTATTTATGGTGCACCTGGTACGGGTAAGACATACTCTACAGCTGAATATGCTCTAGCGATAATTGAAAGACGTGAAATAGATAATGTCTCTAAAACTAACGATGAGCGCAGAGCATTAATGGAGAAATACCAATCATTTGTTAACATTGGTAAAATTACATTTACTACTTTTCATCAAAGCTATGGTTATGAGGAGTTTATACAAGGAATTAGACCGGATTCAAAAGGAGACACAATAAGCTTTAAAAAGGTAGATGGTGCCTTTAAAAAGATTGCAGACAAAGCCTTAAGAGATCCTGAAAATAACTATGTCATTATTATAGATGAAATAAATCGTGGTAATATATCTAAGGTGTTTGGGGAATTAATTACTCTTATTGAGGATGATAAGCGTTGTGGTGAACTAAATCAGCTGTCAGTTACATTACCTCTAGGGGATGTTTTTACAGTACCTAATAATCTATATATTATAGGAACTATGAATTCTGCAGATAAATCTATTTCGCTTATTGATACCGCATTACGTAGAAGATTTGATTTTGTTGAAATGGCACCAAATGAAGCATTGGTAGAAGATGAAGTGCTACATAAAGTACTTAGTACACTTAATACTTATCTAAAAAAAGAGTTAGGTAGTACAGACTTATTAATTGGACATGCATTTTTTATGAATAAATCTGTTGAAAAACTTAAGGATATTATGAATCAAAATATTGTACCTCTTTTGTATGAGTATTTTTATGATGATGAAGCAAAAGTAAAAAAAGCATTACAATGTCTTGAGAATACAGACTATGAAATTGATAGCCAATATAAAGGTAGAATAAGAATCCAGAGGAAGTGCTAATAGATGATTAATAGCTTTGAGCATAAAAAAATAAAAACTCAAAAGTTGCCTATAGCTTGGCAGGAAGAAGGCACGTTAGAGCAACTAGAAAAATTTCTGCAACATAACTGGGAACAACGTTCTATTTTTTATTCGGATGGACATATTACTAGTCGTCAACAATTTATTGATTTTGATAAGAAAGATGGTATAAAGCTTCAAAATTACATTGGAACTATTATTTTTAAAGGTGAGCAATTAAATATCTTTCCTAAGGTATTTAAATATGATGAGGATGATTATGATACAGAGGACTTAGAACTTGAAGACCTTGTAAGTAACCTTGTTATATGGTTAGGATATTGTGATAAGTTAAATTTCCCATTTGTATCTATGAAGGGTGAATTAACACAAATGGAAAATCTGCTCGAATTATTTATTACCATTTATGTTCACTATGTTAAATCTGCTATCGAGAAGCAACGATATTATCGTTATGAAGATATAGTAGAGACAGGAAGTTTTGTAAAAGGAAAGATAGATTTTAAAGATTATGCAATTAGAAAATATCCTAGTGGTATGTACCATCAACTTAATTACGAATACTCCAGTTTTATTTTCGATAATATGCTAAATAGAATTATAAAATCTACTTGCTTATTACTTAGTGGAATAACCCAGCAACCAAGCAATAAAAATATTATACGAAATATTTTAATGAAATTAGCAGATGTAACTACTGCAAATTGCACACCGTATGATTGTGATAATGTTCATCTTAGTATGTTAAATAAAAATTATAGGATTATCCTTAGTATGAGTAAAATGTTTTTATTTAATAAAGTGAGTTCTTATGATATGGGAGCAACAGAAGCATTTTGTTTTCTATTTCCTGCAGAAATATTATTTGAAGGTTTCATAGGTGGTTTTTTACAAGAAATGTTAGGAGGTATTGCTAAAGTAAAAACTCAATCCAGTGACCAATATTTAGCTGACCTTGTAGTTGATGGGGAGATTTTAGGAAGTGCATTTTTACTTAGAGAAGATATTTTAGTTGAAACTGAGGATATGATTGTAATACTAGATACAAAATACAAAGAAATAGACCGTTTTGAAAAGGTTAAAGAAAATAAAAAGCTTGGTATAAGTGATAATGATATGAAACAGATGGCAGTATATGCTGCTAAACGAGGGGCTAAAAAACTGTTCCTTATCTATCCATTACATAAGGGTGAAGAGCCTGAAACTATACAGATTCGATATGATATCAAGTTAGATGACAGTATACATCCAGTGAAGATACCGCTTGAAATATTAAAAGTTCCTTTTGCCTTTAGTAAAGATATAAAGGAGTCAAAAAGTCTACTAATTTCAATTTTAAATAAAGTAATTCCTGTAGAATAGCTACAGTATGTTAGCTAGTAAAGATTACTAAAATACAATTACTTAGGGGGCTCGTATGGCGGAGATACGTTCTTTTAAACAGGTACTTGATAATAACTACTATGATGATATTTATAATGCTATTTCATCTTTTATTGACGATAATCCCTCTAGGATTAAGAGTAATTCCTCAGTAGTAAAAAGAGTAGAAGAAGCTACATTAGGTGATATTGATATTAAAAATATAAGTATTAATGATTCTAGTGAAAATGAAATTTTAGTGGATGTAGTTGTTGAAGCTGAAATAGAAATCTTTGAAACCATAAGAAGAAATAGGGAAAGCGATAGCACAAATCAATGGCTTAGAGTTTCGTGTTCGATTCAGCTAAATGATGGTATACAAAGCTTTCAGGTTAATAGGGTTACATTATATAGCTCTTATGATAACAATAAAAAAGCTATGCTATCAGATAGCTTGGTTCCGTATATAAGTAAGGACAACTTTGACAAAGTGGCTGAGGAGTTTTTACAAGAGGTATTTCCAGAGGCACTACTAGCACCTATGCCAATACCTACTTCAGAAGTGGCATCAAGGTTAGGCTTAACAATTAAAGAGGTTAGGCTTACAAAACATTTTACTTTATTTGGTCAGATTTATTTTTCTGATTGTGTGACAGAGTATTTCGATGAGGATTTAAAAGATTATATCCCTTTAGAAGTTAATAGAGGAACAATTCTAGTAGATCCACATATATACTTTTTAAGAAATGTTGGTTGTATGAACAACACTATTATTCATGAGTGTTTTCACTGGTACAAGCATAAAAAGTATCATGAATTAGAGAAGTTATATAACCCCAAAGCCAATCTTATTAGGTGTCGTGTTAATGAGAGTACCAAGAGGCAAAAGCAGTGGGAGCCGGAAGATTGGATGGAATGGCAAGCAAATGGTATAACACCTAGAATTTTAATGCCTGCATCAACTACTAAGCTAAAAATTGAGGAGCTCATACAAAAGAATAAGCAGATTCTTAAACCTAGTACTAGAATAGAGATGTGGAGCAATGTTTTGTTTGAACTGGCAGAGTTCTTCGGTGTATCTAAAGTTGCTGCAAAAATTAGGATGATGGATTTAGGATATATGGAGGTAGAAGGGGTATACACTTATGTAGATGACCATTATGTCAATAATTATGGTTTTGCAAATGAGTCATTGAATAAAGATCAGACTTATTCCATTAGCTTAAGTGATGCCTTCTTCGAATATTTTAGCAATAAAGAGTTTAGAAGGTATATCAATAGTGGAAACTTTGTATATGTTGATGGGCACTATGTTATTAATAATCCATCATATATTAGAGTAACAGAGGATGGGGTATTAGAACTAACTGAATATGCAAGAAATCATGTAGATGAATGTTGCTTGATTTTTAATCTAACAATTGATGATGCAGCGCAAACAGACATAGTTGTCTATAAAGATACAGTAATGTATAGAAAGGCAACCAAAGATTATAACCGAGTGCCACAGTTTCATGAAGAGAAACATAATATGGAACTCTTTAATCGTTCTGAAGAGTTAAAAAGGTTCCATACAGAATTTATTGCTGAAGGCGCAGAGATTGAAACCATAGGAGAATCATTTTCACAATTAGCATTTAGATACATAGAGGCAAAAGGATATAATAGAGTTGTATTTGCTCAAAAAACCCTTTTGTCTGAGAAAACCTATGATCGTCTCAAGAAAAATGAAGTTCACACCCCTTCATTAGATACTGTTATGGCCATATGTATAGGGTTGAAATTTACACCTGCTATGTGTGAGGAACTTTTAAAGAAAGCAGGATTTGTATTGGGCAATTCACCTCAACATGTTGCTTTTAAAAAATTAATATATTGTTTTAATGGGCATTCAATATATGAATGTAATGAGGTGTTAGAAGCGTTAGGTTTAGCACAAATTAAAGTAAGTGCAAGTAATTAAAATTTTTTCGAAAGTTTTTGGACATGCCATGTCCATTTTCTAGTTAGCATTTGTATTATAATATTGAGGAATATGTACAAAAATAGCCATTTTGCGAAAAGGTATTATACCTATATATGCAGGATGGTTATTTTTTTGTGCCATTTTTTGGACATGCCATGTCCATACGCATCTAAAAAAGTGCAGTAGTATAGAGGCATGAGTTGGCCAACTTAAATAATCTCTGAAAGGATTTATATATATGAAAAAAGTTTTTATCTGTTCACCATACAAAGGTGACGTAGAAGGCAACATTCAAAAGGCTAAGCGTTATGCAAGAATAGCTACACAGTGTAGCGTAGTACCAATCGCGCCACACTTATATTTCCCAACATTTCTTGAAGAGGAAAATCCAAATGAAAGAATGCTTGGTATTTCTTTAGGGCTTGAGTTAATGCACAGTTGTGATGAAGTTTGGTTACTCGGATTTACAATCAGTGATGGTATGAAGCTAGAGCTAGAAAAAGCTAAAGAGTTAAAATTACCCGTTCGTTTATATGATGAAGAAATGAATCGTGTAAATGTCGTAACACTCCCAGTAGATGATCGTGCAGATAGTGAATATAAGGCAATTGTTAAAGGTCTCAAGTTATTAAAGTAGGAGGTAGCAGTTATGGGAAATAAAGAATTTATTTTAGCTATTGCTAAAGATTTAAAAAGCTTAGCAGATAATCTTCAAGGTTTAGTAGGTGCTACACAAGAAATAACTAGTGAACCTAATGAAGCAATAGCAGAGAAGACAGAAGCTATTAATGAAGTAGCAACCAAAGTAACCATAGAAGATGTACGAGCTGTATTAGCAGTAAAAACAAGAGATGGTAAGACAGCGCTAGTTAAGACACTCCTGTCCGAATTTGGGGCAGATAAGCTTTCAAGTGTTCCTCTAGATAAACTTGCAGAGCTTAAATCGAAAGCAGAGGTGCTTTAAATGAGTAAGCATGCAAGGTTTTCTCCCTCAGCGGGGAAGCGGTATATAAATTGTACCCCTTCTCTACATTTGGAGGAGCAATTTAAAGAGGAACAATCTGATTATGCAGCAGAAGGTGCGGCTGGACATGCTTTAGCAGAGCATCTCATTAAGAAGCATCTTAAGATACGAAGTAAACGTCCAGTATCAGATTACTACTCAGATGAATTATTAGAGGCAGTAGATGAATATGTAGCATTTGTCATAGAGCAGATTGAACTTGCTAAGCAAAACGGTAGGTATCCTCTTTTTGAAGTAGAAAAGAAAGTAGACCTAAGTGACTTTGTACCTGAATGCTTTGGTACGGCAGATATGGTTATTGTGACAGAGGATATGGTGCAAATTATAGATCTTAAACTGGGAAAAGGTGTGCCTATAAGTGTAGACGAAAATGTACAATTGATGCTCTATGGTTTGGGTGTTCTTACAGTAGCCGAGATGATATTTGACATTAAAACAGTAAGGCTCACTATTCACCAACCCAGATTAGAATCAGTTAGTACTTGGGATATCTCAGCAGAGGAATTAAAGCAATGGGCAGAAACTGTTCTTGTTCCAAAGGCAACCATGGCACTCGAAGGCGAAGGCGAATTTAAAGCTGGAGAGTGGTGTCGCTTCTGTAAAGCTAGATTCCAATGTAGGGAAAGAGCACAGAGCTTTTTGCAGTTAGCTAGGCAGGAATTTAAACAACCGCCATTGCTTACAGAAGATGAAATAGCAGAAATACTCATTCTTGCAGATCACCTAAAAAAATGGGTTGAAGAAGTATATACCTATGCTCAAAATGAAGCAGTTACCCATAACAGACAATGGCCTGGCTTTAAATTAGTGGAAGGCAGAGCTAATCGCAAATATACAGATGAAATAAAAGTAGTTGAAGTTGCTAAAGGTGCTGGATATGAGGACATCTTTAAGCAAAGTCTTATTGGCATTACCGAGATGGAAAAGCTGATGGGCAAGAAACAATTTAATGAGATACTTGGTGATTTGGTATACAAGCCACCTGGCAAAGTGACCTTAGTCCCATTATCAGATAAACGTGAACCAATTAATTTAGATACAGCGAACGATGACTTCGCTGAATAATATGGAGGAAAATATTATGAGTAAAGTAAACAATCAAGCACCAACCAAAGTGATCATCCCTTGTCGTTTTTCTTATTTAAACTGTTTTGAGCCACAATCAATTAATGGTTCAGAACCTAAGTATTCTGTATCAGCTATTATCGATAAAAATGATTCAGAAACCATTAAAAAGATTCAAGCAGCAATAGAAGTAGCAAAGAAAGAATCTGTGGCTAAGTGGGGTGGAAAGGTACCAGCTAATCTGAAAACACCTCTTAGAGATGGTGATATTGATAGACCAGATGATGAAGCCTATGCCAATTCATACTTTTTAAATGCCAATAGCAAACAAGCACCACAGGTAGTAGATAAAAATGTGCAACCCATTATAGATCAATCAGAAGTCTACAGTGGTTGTTACGGTAGAATCAGTGTAACCTTCTATGGTTACAACTCTAATGGCAATCGTGGAATTGCAGCAGGATTAGGTAATATACAGCTACTAAAGTCAGGAACACCTCTTGGTAGTAGAAGAAATGCAAGTGATGATTTTGAAGCAGTGGAAGCTGAGGATGACTTTTTAGGATAGTAGCAATGGGATAGTGGCTTATCCCACTATCCTATTACATACAAAAAGTATTCTTCACATTCTATACAATGGTCATTACTACATTTGAAAGGAGCTGATGAAGTATATGGCAAATCAGTTAAGCATCGATATTGAATGCTATAGCGATGTAGACCTTATTAGCTGTGGAGTTTATCGATATGTTGATTCACCCCAATTTGAAATAATACTATTTGCTTATGCAATTGATGAAGGAGAAACACAGCTTATTGATTTAGCGAGTGGTGAGAAGCTTCCACAAAAGATACTACAACTACTAAAAGATGAATCTGTAATCAAGACAGCATTTAATGCTAATTTCGAACGAACCTGTATTAATAAACACTTTGGATTAGACTTGCCACCAGAAATGTGGTGTTGTACAGCTGTGCAAGCATCTATGCTGGCATTACCTTTAAACCTTGATGGCGTAGGGGAAGTGCTAGCACTAGATAAGAAAAAAATGAGTGAAGGAAAAGAGCTTATTAAGTACTTCTGTTGCCCATGTAAGCCAACGAAGGGGAATGGTGGTAGGACGAGGAATATGCCACAAGATGCACCTGAGAAATGGGATTTATTTAAATCCTACTGTATACGTGATGTAGATGTAGAAAAGCAGATACGGAAGAAACTTATCAAGTTCCCTATTAGCCCAATGGAACAAAGGTTGTACGCCCTTGACCAAAGAATTAATGATCGTGGTATTAAAGTAGAGCGTCAGCTAGTTAATCAAGCTATTACTTGTGATTTGCTTTATAAAGAATTGGCAATGAAAAAGGCCTATGAACTATCAGAACTAGAGAATCCTAATAGCGTTTCACAACTAAAGGAGTGGCTTTTAAAGAAAGGCATAGAGGTAGATTCCTTGTCGAAAGCCAATGTTAAGGAATTAGTGGGTCAAACAGTAGGTGATGTATCGGAACTACTTAAACTTAGACTTGCTATGGCTAAAACTTCTGTAAAAAAGTATGAAGCTATCGATAGAGCTGTTTGTTATAAAGATAGGGTGCATGGCTTACTACAGTTTTATGGGGCAAATCGTACAGGACGGTGGGCTGGGAGATTGGTTCAAATTCATAACTTGCCACAGAACCACTTAGAAGATTTAGAACTTGCACGTTCACTCGTCTTAGAAGGACGTTTTGAAGATGTGGAACTACTCTATGAAAGTATACCGAATGTCTTATCAGAGCTTATACGCACAGCATTTATTCCTAAAGAAGGATGTCGTTTCATCATATCAGATTTTTCAGCGATTGAAGCTAGAGTACTTGCATGGCTTGCTAGGGAAACATGGCGAATGAATATTTTTAGTACCCATGGGAAAATTTATGAAGCTTCGGCATCAGCTATGTTTCATGTACCTGTAGAAGAAATTACAAAGACTTCTCCACTTAGGCAAAAGGGAAAAATAGCAGAATTAGCGTTGGGTTATGGTGGATCTGTTGGGGCATTAATTGCTATGGGTGCTATAGATATGGGACTTTCAGAAGATGAATTACAGCCTTTAGTCACCACATGGAGAAATGCTAATCCTTATATAACAAGGTTTTGGTGGGATGTAGATGAGGCAGCACTTGCAGCAGTCAGAGATAGAACAGCTACTCAAGTCGGTAAGATTAAATTTGAATACACCAGTGGCATTCTATTTATTACACTGCCATCTGGAAGAAAGCTTTCTTATGTGAAGCCTAAAATAGAACTTAATAAATTTGGTAGAGAAGGGCTGACCTATGAAGGGATTGGTGAATCCAAAAAGTGGATGAGACTTGAAACCTATGGCCCTAAACTGGTTGAAAACATTGTACAGGCTACTAGTCGAGATTTACTGGCAGAAGCGATGCTACGTATAGAGGAACATGGATTAGATATCGTATGCCATGTACATGATGAGGTAGTGCTTGAAGTACCTATTGGTGTTTCATCAGTAGAAGAAGTTAATGAAATAATGGCAATTAATCCTGTGTGGGCAGAAGGACTACCCTTAAAAGCAGCAGGATTTGAAAGTGTCTTTTATAAAAAAGATTAATGGAGGTAAGGGATTATGAATAGTGAAGTAATGATTTTTAATAATAGAGATTTTGGTGAAATGCGTACTATAGAAATCAACCAAGAGACATGGTTCATTGGGAAAGATGTGGCAGATATCCTTGGTTATGCAAATACAAAAGATGCGTTAACGAGGCATGTTGATGAAGAAGATAAGCTGAGGTCGGGAATCACGACCTCAGGTCAAACAAGAGAAATGGTATTAATTAATGAATCGGGTTTATTTAGCCTTATCCTTTCAAGTAAGCTACCAAGCGCAAAAAAATTTAAACGTTGGGTAACAAATGAGGTATTACCATCTATTCGAAAGCATGGATTATATGCTACAGATGAATTGCTTAGTAACCCAGACCTTTTTATCTCTGTGCTGCAAGACCTAAAGTTTGAACGTGAAAAACGTAAAAATTTAGAATTAGAAAATGCACAGAATAAGCAGATTATCAATGAGCTACAGCCAAAAGCTAGCTATTATGATTTGATTTTGCAAAATAAAAGTCTTGTGCCAATTACGCAGATTGCAAAGGACTATGGCCTATCAGGAAGAGCTTTAAATGTGATGTTACACGACTTAGGTATTCAGTATAAACAGGGAAATACGTGGCTTCTTTATCAAGACTATGCTGATAAAGGTTATACTCAATCACGCACTCATGCTATCGATGCTGAAAGAAGTGTCATGCACACATATTGGACCCAAAAGGGCAGATTATTTCTCTATGATTTACTGAAGAACCAAAAGAACCTATTACCTGTAATTGAGCGTGGGCAGTGTGCCTAAATCATAAAGGGGGCATGAACTATGAAGTTATATGTATCAACAGGCAATTCCCGTATGGATAAAAAATGGAATGGTCAGGAACTGGAGTATGAGCAGTTCCGAGACCGTCTAGCAACTACTTATCGTACATCAGAAACCATCGAGCAATATAAGAATTTGCCCAAAGCAAAGCAAGATGATATCAAAGATGTGGGTGGCTTTGTACTAGGTCGGTTAAAAGATGGCAGACGTAAGAAGGATTGTGTGATATCACGGTCTGCCATCACCTTGGATATGGATTATGGTACACCGGATATTATAGATCAATTAGAACTTTTTCATGATATGAAGTGTGTACTCTACTCAACGCATAAACATACACCTGAAAAACCAAGGTTACGTTTAATTATATTCTTAAGCCGCGAAGTAACAGCTGATGAATATAGTGCAATTTCTAGAAGACTGGCTGGAGATATTGGCATAGAACTATTTGATGATTCAACCTATGAACCTTCAAGGCTTATGTATTGGCCAAGCACTTCAGTAGATGGGGAATTTATTTTTAAAGAGATTGAGGGGCAAATAATAAATCCTGATGAGGTATTAGCAAGATATACGGATTGGCAGGACTTAAGTTCTTGGCCTGTCAGTAACCGTAGTAGAACTATTGTGCAAAGAGATATCAAAAAGCAGGCTGATCCACTTACTAAAGAAGGGGTAATTGGTGCCTTTAATAGAACATTCACCGTAACAACAGCCATTGATACGTTTATTCCAGATGTGTACAAACCAAGTGCTATGAGTGGGCGTTATGACTATATACCAGCAGATTCAGCAGCTGGTGTCGTAGTTTATGAAGATAAGTTTGTCTATAGCCATCATGCGACTGACCCAGCTTGCAATACATTAATGAATGCTTTTGATGTGGTGCGTATCCATAAATTTGGAGACTTAGATGCTAAAGCAGCTGAAGGAATCGAGCCTAATAAATTACCATCTTTTAAGGCAATGCAAGATTTTGTAATTAATCTAGATGCTGTTAAATTAACATTAGCAAAAGAACGTGAGGAAATCGCTAAGGTAGAATTTGTAGCGGATGAGGAATGGCGAAGTGCTCTTGAGTACAATAGGCGAGGTGAGCTTGTCAATAACTTGAAGAACTTGCTACTCATCTTACAAAACGATGAACACCTCAAAGCACTTGTATTTAATGAGTTAGGTGATGGAATGGAAATCAAAGGGGATGTGCCTTGGAAACATCCTTCAAAGTTTTGGAGAGATGCTGATGATGCACAGCTTATTTCTTATATTGATTTAAGTTATGGTAACTTTTCAGCCAGGAATTATGATATTGCAGTATCAAAAGTAGTAGATGACCGTTCTTATCATCCGATTAAAGAATATTTAGCTTCATTGCCCGAATGGGATGAGGTGCCAAGAGTAGATACATTACTTATAGATTTTTTAGGTGCAACAGACAATGTGTATGTTCGTGCAGTTACAAGAAAAACTCTGTGTGCTGCTATTGCTAGAGTTATGAAGCCAGGGTGTAAATTTGACACAATGCTTGTGCTGAGTGGTCCTCAAGGAAAAGGGAAATCCACGTTGATTGCTAAGTTATGTGGGGAATGGTTCAATGACTCACTGCTCCTAAGTGATACGAAGGATAAAACAGCTGCTGAAAAATTACAAGGGTATTGGATTCTTGAAATAGGAGAACTTGCAGGACTTAGAAAAACAGATCTGGAAACTTTACGTGGGTTCTTATCTAGACAGAATGATATTTATCGCGCAGCATTTGGCAGAAGAGCCACACCTCATCCAAGGCAGTGTGTCTTTATTGGCACAACCAATGCAGATAGTTATCTAAGAGACATTACAGGTAATCGTAGATTTTGGCCTGTTAAGGTACCTGGTGGAGTGGCTAGAGGTTCATGGGAATTAACTACTGATGAAGTATCACAGATTTGGGCAGAGGCACTCCATTACTATAATCAGGGAGAGCAGTTACACCTAACAAAGGATCTAGAAGGAATGGCAGTCCATGAACAACGTGAAGCAATGGAGCAAGATGAAAGAGAAGGTATGGTTAGGGATTACCTTGAAATCTTATTACCTAATAACTGGGATAACATGACCCTTTATGAGAGACGCAACTTCATCAATGGCTCAGAGTTTGAAGGAGAGCACCATGTAGGAACTGTTAAGCGTAAGCGTGTGTGTAATATGGAGATATGGTGTGAGTGCTTCGGTAAAGAGCGTGGGAACTTAAGGCGCCAAGATGCTAATGAGATTATTGCCATTATGAGTAATATAGATGGTTGGAGTAAGACAGAAGTTAAGATGCGTTTCTCCATTTACGGTGTAGTAAAGGGATATACAAGAGAGTAGCTTAAAGGCAAAATTGACGGAAACCATCAGCAACTTAGTTGCTTTAATAGGTGTTGCAGAGGTTGCTTATGGTTTCGTAAAAATTATATTAACGACAACAAGTACAAATGTAATACCCGTAAGGGATGAACCAAGGTTTGTTTCTAATGTTGCTGATAAATATGTATTAAATATAAATATATAAATAATAGCCATATAGAGTATATAAAACACGTATTGCATCATAACGCGCGAAGAGTGGTTATTGGGAAACGGAGGTAAAAAAGACATGGTAAGTGAAAAGCAGATTGAGCGGACGATGGTTTGTGAAGTAAAAAAGCTGGGTGGCCTTGCCCTTAAATTCCTTTCACCAAGTATGGATGGAGTGCCTGACCGAATTGTATTATTTCATGGTGGTAAGTTGGCATTTGTGGAGTTGAAGGCACCTTCTAAAAAATTAAAACCTCTTCAAATAAGGCGAAAGAAACAATTAGAAGCTTTAGGTTTTAAAGTCTATTGTATTGATAACTTAGAAATGATAGGAGGGGTTTTGAATGAGATACAATCCTCATAGTTATCAGGCTTATGCCACAGAATTTATAGTATCACATCCTGTCTGTGCGCTGATGTTAGATATGGGTTTAGGGAAAACGGTGATTACTTTAACAGCACTTTGGTTACTAGCATTAGATTATTTTACAGTAGGTAAAGTCCTAGTCATCGCACCGAAACGAGTAGCAGAGGATACATGGTCCAGAGAATTTGAGAAATGGGAACATTTATTTGGGCTTAAGATTTCAAAGGTACTTGGCACGAAGCAGCAAAGAGAAGTAGCTCTTCAGAGTAAGGCGAATATCTATATTATCAATAGAGAAAATGTAGCCTGGCTAGTAGAAAAGTATAAGTGGGATTTTGACACAGTGGTTATTGATGAACTTTCATCTTTTAAATCTAATAAGGCACAACGATTTAAAGCTCTAAAAAAAGTAAGACCTAAAATAAAAAGAATGATAGGTCTTACTGGTACACCAGCACCTAATGGTTTATTAGATCTTTGGCCACAAATAAATTTACTTGATATGGGTGAAAGATTAGGCAGATTTATTGGAGGATATCGAGAGCAATACTTCTTGCCTGATAAACGTAATCAAAATATGATTTTTTCCTATAAACCTAAGGAAGGTGCAGAAGAGAAAATCTATGAGAAGATTGGTGATATCTGCATCTCTATGAAAGCAATTGATTATTTAGATATGCCAAAGTGTATTTATACCAAATTAGAAGTAAGCATGAACGAAAAGGAACAATTATTATACCACCACCTAGAAAAAGATTTAGTTTTACAAATAGGTGAGGATGAGTTAGATGCAATTAATGCAGCAGCACTTAGTAATAAGCTTCTACAAATGGCCAATGGAGCCGTTTATGATGGACAGAAAAAAGTCATACCTATTCATGATAAAAAGTTAGAGGCATTGGAAGATCTAATTGAAGCAGCTAATGGTAAACCACTTTTAGTCGCTTATTGGTTTAAGCATGACAAGGAACGTATTAAAGCAAGGTTTGATGTAAGGGAGATTGGTACATCTAAGGATATAGCAGATTGGAATGAAGGTAAAATTCCAGTGGCACTTATCCATCCTGCATCAGCTGGGCATGGTCTTAACTTGCAAGAAGGTGGGTCAACCATTGTATGGTTTGGACTGACATGGTCTCTTGAACTTTATCAGCAAATGAATGCTAGGTTGTATAGACAAGGACAAAAGAACACAGTGGTGATTCAACATATTGTTGCAGAAGGAACAGTAGATGAGGATGTTATGACTGCACTAGAAAGAAAGGACATTAGCCAAGCAGCACTTATTAATGCAGTAAAAGTAAGGATAGGGGGTCATTAGTATGACTGCAGAAACTATGTTTAAAGAATACCAAAACCTAAAAAGAGAACAATCTATCTTACAATTTCAGCTAAGTCAATTCAAAGGAATCGAATATGATGAGCTCATTACTACTATGTGCTTTTCACATCCTTCTGGAGAAGATGTTGTTTCTACAGGTGGCATTTCTGATAAAACAGCTAAAGTAGCATTAAACTATAAACAGGTAGTAGAACGTGAAAATACAGATTGGAAGAATTTCTTAAGAGGTAGATACAAAGAAATTCATGAGGAATTAGCCTTTTTTGAACATAGTGTTTCTGAACTAGAAGGCATTTTACCAGAAGTGGTTATGGATCTTCTAGAAGGAGAGCTTACTTGGGATTTCATGATGAAAAAATATAATGTCAGCCATGCCATGATTGGTAAATATCGTAAGGCTGCTATGAAAGAACTGAATATAAGATATAAGCTTCGGGATAAGCAAACCGAAGCTTATATCCTAAGTTAGGAAGGAGAAAAAATATGTGTAGACGTGGCGATATCTATTATGTTGATTTTGGAATAAATCATGATTCATATAAGCAAAGTGGCGTAAGGCCAGCTATTGTAGTAAGTAATAATAAGGCGAATACAAATTCACCAGTAGTAACAGTCATTCCTTTGACAGCAAGAACATGGAAGAAGAAATACCTTCCTACCCATATACAAATACCAACTAGAATACATACTGGATTGGGTAGACCAAGCATGGCGTTAGCTGAGCAAGTGGAAACTTTGGACAAGAAGTTTTTAGGGGAGAAAATAGGTGAAGTCAATGATGAGATGGTAATGGGGCAAATTACGGTAGCATTGCAGATACAAATTGGGGCTTATGATGAATATAATTAAAGGAGTGGCAGTTGACTTAAAGGGTTGACTGCTATTTTTACTAGAAATATTATTAAATATTCAGTATAATGATTAAGGTATACTTTATATTTATTAATAAGATTAACCTTCTATAGACTGGAGAACATTATGGTAGCGATGCGAACTTGCGTTTTTTGTAATCAAACAAATTTAAGTAAAGAACATATTTTTGCTCAGTGGTTGTTGAAAGAACTTGAGATATATAATGCTGATGTTATGATGACACATGCTAATTCAATGGGTATTCCTAAGTCCAATAGAAAACACCCGTTTTCTAAATTAGTAAATGGATTGGTATGTGAGAAATGTAATAATGGTTGGATGAGTCAATTAGAGGGTGATTGTCAAAAACATATTATTAATCTTATGAATATGGAAAATATTAAAGATGAGGTGAAATTTCTTAAAGAGAATTATGATGTTATTGCAAAATGGGCATTTAAAAATGTTATTCTTTTAAATTCAGCTACTAATTATAGCAAAATTATTCCTGAAGATCATTATACTATACTTTATACAGGAAGTATTCCAAAAGGGGTATTCATAGACTTGGCTTTTTGCAGAAGTGACTCAAAAATAGAGTGGAGACAGTCAAGTGGTGGATTAGTCATAAAAGATAAAGCGATTTCTACTAATTCCAATATAAAAAGGTACACGATAACATTTCAAATTAAAAGTTTATTAATTAAGGTTGTTTTTTATGAAAGTTCAGCTAATATTTGGTATGAAGATGAAGGTGCAATACGTCTTTATCCACAGCCTGGAATATATGGTACTCCAAATTTGTTTGATAACATAGATGATTTTGATCTTCATGGGGTTATACATGAGTACTTAAATATAAAAAAATAAGATTTGCAGGTGTTAACTCTACATAATTGTAATAAAAATAACAGATACAGGAATTAAAAACTTAAAAGTAAAAATAGATGTACGATAAAGAGTAGTTACAGTAATGGTTGACTAAGAGTAGACTAAGAGTAGACTGACTTTTCATTTCCTTTGTGTTATTATTAAGATGCGAGAAGTAGATAGAGAACCGAGACATTGTCTTTGGTTCTTTTTTTATGCTTGCCGAAGCGTAGTCTTTCATCCTTTCACTACGCTTCGTACATAAGGAAGAGGTGATAGCAGTGCCTAGAAAGCCTATGAAACCATGTAAGCATCCAAGTTGTCCTAAGCTTACCAATAGTCAGTATTGTGAAGAGCATAAAGCAATGCATAGTAGTGATCGAGCAAGTGCAGGAAGTAGAGGGTACACATCTAGTTGGCGAGTAGCAAGAAGTAGATTTTTAAAAGCACACCCTTTATGTGTTAAGTGCCAACAGGAGAACCGATTAACGAAGTCTACTGTTGTAGATCATATCAAACCACATAGAGGTAATGACATTCTCTTTTGGGATGAGAACAACTGGCAACCACTTTGTAAACCTTGTCATGATAAAAAGACAATGACTGAAGATAGATATGTAGAGTACAAATATTAGCCACAGAGAGGGTAGGGGCAATCAAATTTCTACAACCTTTGATACTCAAGACCGATGCGCCCCTTCGTGTGAGTTTTCGCATAATTAAGCAGGGGGGATATAGTTTTAGCTTGGTTAATGAGCATTCAAAACCTTTATTTTAAAGGGCTTAATTCAATATAATATTTGCTAAAAGGTAGTTCAGAGAAAAAACAAAGAAAGTCTTAAAAACATTGATATTACTCATGCTTTTAAGATTTTTTTGTTGCACTCGTTATTTCAAAAAAGCTTCACTTGATGTAAAAAAGGGGATAGTTTTTGCTACTTTTTATGTGGTTATTAAATACCTCTCAGCAAATTAGAAAGGAGAATCAGTAGACAATGACCAACTTGGAAAAGAAGAAAATCAAGGAATATCGTCTAAAGGGTGTAGGCTATAAAGCTATAGCTTCTGTTCTGGGGTTATCAAGAGATGTAGTTAGGAACTACTGCAAAACACATGGGCTTGATGGGGATGCTGCTGTAGTATTTCTGAATATTAAAGAGCAGATGGATAGAGGTGAAGCTTGCGTTTGCTGTGGTAAAACTATAAAACAACCTAAACAAGGCAGAGCCAGAAAGTTTTGTTCAGACCAATGTAGAAGAACTTGGTGGAAAGCTCATCCAGAAGAAGGCATGAGAAAAGAAACTGCAGTATATACCATTGTTTGTAAAGAGTGTGGGACGGCATTTGAAAGTTATGGAAATAAAAGCAGAAAGTACTGCTCCCATGAGTGTTATATAAAATATAGATTTGGAGGGTAAGGGATGGAGTTTAGAAAATTAAAGATATCTGATTTAGTACCTGCTACTTATAATCCTCGTAAAAAGCTAAAGCCAGGGGATAAGGAATTTGAGAAGATTAAAAATAGCATTACAGAATTTGGCTATGTTGAACCAATCATTGTAAATGCAGACTTAACCATTATTGGTGGACATCAAAGAGCCACAGTGCTTCAAACACTTGGCTATGAGGAAATTGATTGTATCGTAATCGACATAGACAAAACAAAGGAAAAGGCACTGAACATTGCCCTTAATAAGATTACTGGAGAATGGAACAAAGAGTTATTAGCAGACCTTATTAAAGATTTGCAAGCATCCGATTTTGATGTGGCTTTTACAGGATTTGAACCACCAGAGATTGAACAGCTATTTAATGCCGTTCATGATAAGGACATTAATGAAGATAACTTTGATGTAGATGCTGAACTGAAACAACCAGCTATGACAAACCAAGGTGATGTTTGGGAGTTGGGTCAGCACCGATTAATTTGTGGAGATGCTACTTTACCAGAAGTATATGAAGTATTAATGGAAAGTAAGAAAGCAAATCTAGTAGTAACCGATCCACCATACAATGTGGCATATGAAGGTGTAGCTGGAACGATTCAGAATGATAATCTTAAGGATGATGAATTTTATAAATTCTTATTTGCTGCCTTTGTAAATATGGAACAGAACATGGAACGAGATGCAAGCATTTATGTTTTTCATGCTGATACAGAGGGGCTTAATTTTAGAAAGGCTTTTAAAGCAGCTGGCTTCTATTTATCTGAAACCTGTATCTGGAGGAAGCAAAGTATTGTGCTTGGCAGAAGTCCTTACCAGTGGCAACATGAACCTGTTTTATTTGGCTGGAAAATAAGTGGCAAACATATGTGGTATTCCGATAGAAAGCAGTCTACCATTTGGGATTTTGATAGACCATCAAGAAATGAACTTCATCCAACAATGAAGCCGATTAATCTTATAGCCTATCCAATACAAAACTCATGTATGAGTAACTGCATTGTATTAGATCCCTTTGGTGGAAGTGGTTCTACTTTAATAGCTTGCGAGCAGACCAATCGTATATGCCGAACCATTGAATTAGATGAGAAATATGCAGATGTTATTGTAAAAAGATATATTGAATACAAAGGTTGTAGCGATGAAGTGTATTTAATACGAAATGGTATGAAAACAAAATATGCAGATTTAATTAAAGAAGGTGAGCCAAATGAAACAGCTGACCTTCCTTGATTTATGCTCTGGTATCGGCGGTTTTCGTTTAGGCTTAGAGCTTGCTGGATATAAGTGCATTGGTTATTGCGAGTATGATAAATTTGCTAAAGCTTCTTATGAAGCAATGTACAATACGGAAGGAGAGTGGTATGCAAATGATGTTACAAGAATTAAATCAGAACAAATACCATATGCAGACATCTGGTGCTTTGGATTCCCTTGCCAAGACATCTCCGTTGCAGGAAAACAACGAGGATTGGTCGGAAAAAGAAGTGGTATTTATTTCAACATTATTGACCTCCTCAAAGGCAAAGAAGAAAGTGATAAGCCCACATACCTTCTTGTTGAAAACGTTAAGAACTTGCTCTCAATTAATTCAGGCTTCGACTTTGCAACCGTTTTATTTGAAATGGACCAAGCAGGGTACGACTGTAAGTGGCAGGTGCTTAATTCCAAAGACTTTGGAGTCCCACAAAATAGAGAGCGAGTGTTCATTATTGCAAATCTTAGAAGCAGAGGTAGACGAGAAATATTACCTATCTCAGCAGAAAACACAGCAACTCTTAAGCAAGTTATAGGTGGTTGCCAAGGGGAACGTGTTTATAATCCAGCAGGTATTTCTTGTACCTTGACTGGTAATGGTGGAGGAGAAGGTGGTAAAACAGGGCTTTATTTTATAGACCAATCTAATACTAAAACCCAAATAACTGAAACAGCACGTTGTATCACTTCAAGGTATACAGCTGGAGTTGTAAATCGTACCGCTATGAATAGTGGGGTTTTAGAAGCCTATCCAGTACTTACACCAGATAGAGAAGAGAAAAGGCAAAATGGTAGAAGGATGAAAAAAAATAACGAACCAATGTTTACGCTTACAGGAACAGATCGTCATGGGGTGGCTATTAAAGAAGCCACTAAAAAAGGTTATACCGAAGCTCAAGTAGGGGATAGCATTAATATCACTTTTCCAAAAAGCAAGACAAGAAGAGGAAGGGTAGGAAAAAAGGTGGCACAAACGCTAGATACCTCCTGTATGCAAGGTACTTTGGATAAAGCATTTAGAATCCGTAGGCTGACACCAAGGGAGTGTTTTAGATTACAAGGTTTTCCTGATGAGTTATTTGAAAAGGCACAAGCCGTTAATTCTGATGCTCAGCTTTATAAGCAAGCAGGTAATGCAGTGACAGTAAATGTAGCTTATGCCATTGCTAAAGCACTAATCTAGACAAATTCATGACAAAGCTTTTGTGTATATGCAACAAAAGAATTTAAAGTATTCACCCAGCCCTTTAAAGGTAGTCCATATTCTTTGTGTACTAGTGACAATTAAAGGTGTGTTTGTTATGAAATCTATGGCTATCAAGGGCCTACACTAATTAACACACTAGCGGTAACATGTGTACTACCGAAAGGGAAAACATATGTTGAAAGGATGAAAAGCATGAAAACACAAAGGTTTGGAATTGAAATTGAGTTTACAGGCATTACAAGAAAAGAAGCAGCGGGGGTGCTTAATCAGCAACCTGGGTCAGTAGCAACAAGGTATACAGGTGGAACCTACGATGCTTACGAAACAATAGACGTGCAAGGACGAACATGGAAGATAGTTTCAGACTCAAGCATAGACCCACAAAAAATGGAAGGCAAGACAAGGCATTATGCAAATTCAGATTACAAAGTAGAGCTAGTAAGTCCCATTCTGACCTACGAGGATATCGAACCCCTTCAAGAAATAATAAGAGCATTAAGAGCAGCAGGAGCCTTCACCAATAAAAGTTGCGGTATTCACATCCATGTAGATGCTACCCCTCACACACCAGCGAGCCTTAAGAACCTAGTAAACCTAATGGCAAGCAAAGAAGATTTACTGTACAAAGCATTAGAGATAGACCCTGAAAGATTAAGATATTGCAAAAAGGTAAATGAGGAACTGATTAAGACCATCAATAAAAAGAAACCTAGAACCTTAGAGCAACTAGCTGATATTTGGTACGAAGGTTATGGAAGGGAATCAAGAGAAAGACATTACCACCAAAGCCGTTACCATGGGCTAAACCTTCACAGTACCTTTACTAAAGGCACTGTGGAGTTCAGACTTTTTAATAGCACCCTACACGCTGGCAAAGTAAAAGCCTACATTCAATTTTGCCTAGCACTTAGCAATCAAGCCTTAACTCAAAAGACAGCAAGTGCAAGAAGAACATACACTGATAACGAGAAGTACACCTTCAGATGTTGGATGTTAAGACTCGGCTTAAATGGCGATGAGTTTAAAACTTGCAGGCTACACTTCTTAGCCAACTTAACGGGCAATAGTGCATGGCGCAATGTAGCATGAGATAGAACACAGGGGTAGGGAAACCTACCTCTTTATGAAAGGATGAGAATATGGAAACTAAAATCTACGCTGCCTATGGTAGTAATATGAACTTAAAGCAAATGGCTGTCAGATGTCCTAATGCCAAAGTAGTGGATACAGGAATACTTGAGGATTATAAATTAACCTTTAGGGGTGTTTATAAAGGAGTAGCCAATATAGAGCCATGCAAAGGAAAAGAAGTACCTATTGTACTTTGGGAAATTACAGAAGACTGTGAAGCTGCTCTTGATATGTACGAAGGCTACCCAAGGCTTTATGAGAAAAGAGAAGTTAAAGTTAAGATTGGTACTAAGATTAAAAAGGCTATGGCGTATATTATGACTGATGAATATAATGATAAGCCAAGTTTACCTACAGCTTATTATCTAGGGGTTATCAATCAAGGTTACCTGGATAACGGCTTAGACCTAGAAACTTTAAAGCGGGCGCATCTAGAGAGCCTAAAGGAAGTAGGTCAATAAACTATGGACAAATTCTTTACTCAAAAAACATGTGATCGATGTGGTGGTTCCTTAGATATAGGAAGGATAATGAGTATGTTTAATACTGATTGCCTTTGCTTAGATTGTAAGAAGAAGGAGAAACACTACCCTAAGTATAAAGAAGCTGTAGAGACTGAACTTGCAGAGGTTAAGAAGGGTAATTATAACTACCAAGGCTTACTGAAGGAGCAAAAGATTACTGATAAGTTGCTAGAACAGATATTAGAAATAAGGAACTTAGGCAAATATAATATGTTTGATGTGGCTGCCATTCAAAAGGAAGCCTATGAGAAAGGCTACTTTGAATTGGTTAACCTTATACAAGAGGATATTAGAGCTTATCTGAATTTTATTTTATATGGCACAAAATAGTACCAAGGACCTTACGAGAGTAGGTCCTTTTTTGTGGGAAGGAGGTGGTACCTATGGCACAGCGTGGCAGAAAACCTAAACCAACAGCAATTAAAGTATTAGAAGGTAATCCAGGGAAAAGACCAGTTAATTCGGCAGAACCTAAACCGATAAGTAAAGCACCCAAATGCCCTATATGGCTTGAGGCAGAAGCTAAGAAAGAATGGCGAAGAGTAGCAAAACAGCTAGAACAACTTGGTGTACTTACAGAGGTAGACATGGCAGCTTTTGCTGGGTACTGCCAAGCTTATGCGAGATGGAAGGAAGCTGAGGAATTTATCAGTAAACACGGCACTATTGTTAAAACTCCCTCTGGATATTGGCAACAAGTACCTCAAGTGAGTATTTCTCAAACCTACCTTAAAATCATGAGTAAGTTCTGTGAGCAGTTTGGTTTAACTCCTTCAGCAAGAACTAGAATTGTAGTAGATAATACGTGTGAAGAAGATGATCCCATGGAACTAATGCTTGTTGCAGGAGGGAAAAAGGATGTACGATGAAGCTAAAGCATTACGAGCAGTTAACTTCATAAATTGTCTTAAGCACACAAAGGGGCAGTGGCGCGGTGTACCTTTTGAACTCTTACCTTGGCAAGATAAAATCATTAGAGAGGTCTTTGGCACAGTAAAGAAAAATGGATTTAGACAGTACAATACTGCATATGTTGAAATTCCAAAGAAGAACGGGAAGAGTGAACTTGCAGCTGGTGTGGCACTTTATATGACTTGTGGAGATAACGAATGGGGTGCTGAGGTCTATGGGTGTGCATCTGATAGGCAGCAAGCATCTATTGTTTTCGACGTAGCAGTAGAAATGGTGGAGCAATGTCCAGCATTAAAAAAACGTATTAAGCCAATTATGTCGGTAAAACGATTAGTCTATAAACCTACGGGAAGCTTTTATCAGGTGCTATCTGCAGAAGCCTACACTAAGCATGGTCTAAATGTACATGGTGTTATATTTGATGAGTTACATTCCCAGCCTAATAGAGAACTGTTTGATGTTATGACTAAAGGTTCTGGGGATGCACGAACACAACCCTTATTTTTTCTAATAACTACAGCAGGAACAGATAGAAATTCTATCTGCTTTGAGCAACATCAAAAAGCAGTTGATTTATTAGAGGGGAGAAAGATAGATTCTACTTTTTATCCTGTTATTTATGGTATAGAAGATGAAGATGATTGGGGTTTAGAGAGCAATTGGTATAAAGCTAATCCATCTCTTGGCCATACTATTGATATTGAAAAAGTCAGAAATGCTTATAACTCAGCTAGAGAAAATCCAGCAGAAGAAAATATCTTCCGTCAGCTTAGATTAAATCAGTGGGTTAAGCAATCTTTAAGATGGATGCCCATGGATAAATGGGATGCATGTGCTTTTCCAGTGGACTTAGAACATCTTATAGGAAGAGAATGCTATGGTGGACTTGACCTTTCAAGCACAACAGATATAACTGCTTTTGTACTTGTATTTCCACCAAGAAATGATGATGAGAAATACGAGATAGTACCATACTTTTGGATACCTGAAGAAAATCTTAAGATAAGAGTAAGGCGGGACCATGTGCCTTATGATGTTTGGGAGCAACAGGGATATATTAAAACAACAGAGGGAAATGTAGTACACTATGGTTTTATAGAAACCTTTATAGAAGAATTAGGTATTAAGTTCCATATTAAGGAAATAGCCTTTGATAGATGGGGGGCAGTACAGATGGTTCAAAATCTAGAGGGTATGGGGTTTACAGTAGTTCCGTTTGGTCAAGGATACAAAGATATGTCACCACCTTCAAAAGAATTGATGAAGCTTACCTTAGAGAAAAAACTAGCTCATAGTGGTAATCCAGTTCTTAGGTGGATGATGGATAATATCTATGTAAAAACAGATCCAGCAGGTAATATTAAACCAGATAAAGAGAAAAGTACAGAGAAGATAGACGGTGCTGTAGCTCTGATTATGGCTCTTGATAGGGCTATAAGGAACAAAGGTGATGAAGGTAGTGTGTATGATAGTCGAGGAATATTAATACTATAAAACAAATGCAATAATGAAAACGTTTTGTATAAGTTGTTGACGTTATAAAAATCATGTGCTATTCTGATAAAGACAAATGCAATAATGCAATTGTTGAGTAAATATTTGAAGAGGATAAAGTATATATGAAATATTATTATGATGTTATTTTTTATCTAGCTGATGAAGAAAAGCGAAAAGAAATAAATTTGATGGAGTGGAGAAATATATTTAAGGATGCAGAAATTCATTACAATCAGACAGCAAAAAATGCCAGAAATATTAAGCGTATTGTTGAGACAAAGGTCACCGAAAAAGAGATTAAGATTAGACTAGAATCGAATTCTCCTTTGGAGAAGCCTACATTAGCACTTAGATCTTTTTCACAATACCTTGTACAAACAAGTTTTGGTAATATAGCAGCAAATAATAATGCATTATTCCGTGGAAGTTTTTCAGTAGTTGAAACAGAAGAAGTTGATATGACGGGACCTGAGATGATTAAAACTTTAGCAGAGATTCTACTTGCTAGAAGAAAAGCTGACACAGGATTGATTTCTAGTATTAAAACACAATTAATAAATTGGAGGGATAATCAATAATGTATTTATATAAAAAATCATTCATATTAAAAGATTTGAAACAAAGAAAAATTGTTGATTTTAGGATTTATACAAATGCACTTAATTCTGCGGTTGTTATATATAATAGTATATGTGCAAAAACCCCCAATAAAAAACACATATCAGTAACCATTTATCATAATAGATTGGATTTTGATATTCAATCACATAAACAGCTAAATTTAAAGTATGTAGGTGTAGCATTAAGGTTATTTAGTCAGATATTAGTACAAAATTATAGTTTTCTTCCGTTTTGTACCAATACTAATCCAAGAAAGTTATTTATAACAATATAGCATTAAAAAATGCAACTATTTTGGGATAGTTGCTTTTTTAATGCACCTTTTTGGGAGGTGTAAAATTTGAAACTACCATTTATCAATAGATTTATAGAAGCAAGAGCTGCTCCAGTAGATGAAAAAATGCAAGCTTTTATGAATGGCGAGGACTTAACTGATACAAGAGCAGCTATATTCGTAAGTGAAGAATCTGCCATGAGAACATCTGCAGTTTATGCTTGTGTGAGAGTACTTGCTGAAACTGTAGCAAGTTTACCTTTACCACTTTATAAAAGACTTTCCAAGGGAAAAGAAAAAGCAACCTATCATCCTTTATACTCGTTATTGCATGATACACCTAATCGTGAAATGACGAGTTTTTCATTTAGAGAAACGATGATGACACACTTGCTTCTATGGGGAAATGCTTATGCATTAATTATTTACAAAGGCAAAACACCTGTAGAACTTTGGCCACTTCATCCTTCTAAAGTTTATGTAGATAGACACTCTGTGACCAAGGAACTTATTTACTACTACAGCGATGATGATGGTCAGAAGGTGTACTCACCTAATCAGATTCTCCACATTCCAGGACTTAGTTATAACGGTATAAAGGGCCTTTCACCTATAGCTTTAGCAAGAGAAACTATTGGCTTATCGCAAGCCACAGAAGAGTTTGGTTCTCGTTTCTTCTCCAATGGGGCAAGACCAGGTGGTATTTTAGAGCATCCCGGAATTGTTAAGGATCCAGAAAAGCTCCGCACCTCATGGGAAGCTGTTTATAAAGGTGTAAAGAATTCACATAAGATAGCAGTTCTTGAAGAAGGCATGACTTATAAAGAAATAGGTATTCCGCCTAATGATGCTCAGTTTTTAGAAACACGAAAATTTCAGCTTAATGAAATATGCCGTATGTTTAGAGTACCTCCTCACCTTATAGGAGATTTAGAAAGAGCAACCTTTAGTAATATTGAGCATCAGTCCATAGACTTTGTGGTGCATACCATAAGGCCATGGCTAGTAAGGTGGGAACAAGCTATTCAAAGGTGTTTGCTTTCTGAAGGTGAAAGAAGCTTATATTTTGTTAAGTTTACAGTAGATGGACTGCTTAGAGGAGATTTTAAAACACGAATGGATGGCTACGCAGTAGGCAGACAAAATGGCTGGTATAGTGCCAATGATATTAGAGAATTAGAAGATCTTAACCCACTTCCAGATGAGGTAGGTGGAGATCTTTATTTAGTTAATGGCAATATGATGCCGATTACAGCAGCTATTAAAAGTCAAGGAGGTGAAGCAAATGAGCAAGAGTCAAATGGAACGCAGGACAGTGGAGATGACGGAGCTGAGAGTGAGCAGAAGCGTGAATGAGGATGGAACTGAAACAGGTGGTCCTGTTATTGAGGGACATGCAGCTGTCTTTAATCAATGGTCCGAAACCTTAGGTGGTATGTTTCCTTTTAAAGAGAAGGTTATGCCTGGTGCTTTTAAAGACTCTATTGGAGTAGATGATGTAAGAGCTTTGTTTAATCATGATCCAAACTATGTATTAGGCAGAAACATCTCTGGCACCTTGGAGTTAAAAGAAACACAGAAAGGCTTGTTGGTAAGAATTATGCCACCTGATACACAGTGGGCAAGGGACTTAAGTGTAAGTATTGACCGAGGGGATATTTCTCAAATGAGTTTTGGTTTTCTAGTAGAAGAAGATAGGTGGGGAACAGATGAAGGGATAGATGTAAGGGAACTTCATAAGGTTAAACTTTTTGATGTATCACCCGTTACTTTCCCAGCCTATCCTCAAACAAGTGTAGGTGTAAGAAGTATGACAGATGTTTATGAAGCTAGAAAACAGGAAACACAGCATAGTGAGCAAGAGGAACGACAGAAGGCAAAAGAGCAACTACAGCTTTTAGAAAGCAAATTTAAATTATTATAGGAGGCGATAACATGAGTAAAAAAATCAAGGAAATGGAAGCTAGAAAAAATGATTTAAGACTTCAAGCATTAGCAATTATTAGTGGTGCCCAAACAGAGGGACGCTTTTTATCTGATGAAGAGGATAAAAAAGTGAAGGGTTTTGAAGAAGAAATGCGTAAGTGGGATGAAACCATTGGACGTATGCGAGCTTTGGAAGGAGAAGAGGAAGAGGAACGTGATCATACGCCAGTTCCTAAGCCTAATCCTAAAGGACCAGAAAATGAAAAGAGATTCGCTAGTTTTGGTGAACAGATGATGGCTGTATATAGAGCAGCCGCACCAGATGGTCGTATGGATGCAAGGCTCACAACAAGAGCTGCTAGTGGCCTAAATGAGAGTAGTCCTTCAGATGGTGGTTTCTTAGTACAACAAGACTTTGTAACTGATCTTTTAAAGCGTACTTATGATACGGGTATCCTTGCTTCAAAGGTGGCAAAGATCCCTATTTCCACTAATGCTAATGGTTTAAAGATTAATGCTGTAGATGAAAATAGTCGTGGTAATGGCTCTAGATGGGGTGGTATTCAAACATACTGGGAGAATGAAGCTGAACAGTTTACTGCTTCAAGACCTAAGTTTAGAACCATGGATCTATCTTTAAAGAAGTTAACTGGACTTTGCTATGCGACAGATGAACTTTTGCAAGATGCAGCTGCTCTTGAAAGTGTCTTAAGAATGGCTTTTGCTGAAGAGTTTGGTTTTAAAATGGATGATGCCATTTTGTGTGGAACAGGTAGTGGTCAGCCATTAGGTATTTTAAATTCTGAAGCACTTGTTAAAGTGGCAAAAGATAGCTCTCAAAGTGCACCAATTACCGTTCAAAACTTACTCAATATGTGGTCTAGATTATGGACTAGAAGTAGAGCAAGCTCTGTATGGTATGTGAACCAAGAGATTGAACCATTGCTTTATACTTTAACTATTGGTGATAAGCCTGTTTATATTCCAGCAGGGGGCTTATCAGAAGCACCTTATGCTACACTTTTCGGTAGACCGATTATGCCACTTGAGCAATGCTCTGCAGTAGGAGAAGTAGGAGATATTGTATTAGCCGATATGAGCCAATATCTACTTATTGATAAAGGCGGTATTAATGCAGCAAGTTCTATTCATGTACGTTTCTTATATGATGAGAACGTATTTAGATTCATTTATCGTGTAGACGGTCAACCTATTTGGAATAAACCAATTACATCATATAAGGGGAACAACACCATTAGTCCATTTATTGCATTGGCTAAGAGAAACTAGGAGGGATAGTGCATGATTAAAAATATGAAACCTATTATTAAAGACGTTAAGGTTCCAGGGCCTATATTTGCAACAGCTATTACAAGTGATCCAGTAGTTCTTACAAACTACCAAGGGGTCACTTTTTTAGTGGAGTCAGGTGAAGGAACCGCTGGAAGTACCACGCTTACAGTCCAAGCGAAACTTGGCGAAGATGGCACACCGGTAGCAGTTCCTTTCTTGTTTACGCAGAAAGGAGATATAACCTTTACTGAAGTAGAAGCAACAGGTAAAGTGATTAACATTGGTGGTACAGCTGGAGCAAGCAAGTATTTTCTTGTAAGAGTATCAGATGCTATGCTAGCTTCTAGTGACTGTGACCGAGTGATGCTCAAAACTACAGCAGTTGCTTCAAGTACTGTCCCTGGTGCTATTTATGCACTACTAGATAGTCCTAGATATACAGAATAGAAAAGGTGGTGATGAGGAGCATGGTCATTTCATTGGATGAAGTAAAAGTATATTTACGAGTAGATGGTGAGGGTGAAGATGCACTTATCACCTCTTTTATTTGTTCAGTAGAGGAGATGTGTGAAGGAATACTTCGTTATCCATTATCTGAACTAGAAGTTATTCCAGAAACTATTAAGCAAGCCATCTGTTATGGAGTGGCTTGCTTTTATGAGCAAAGGGAAAAAGTGGAGGTTAAAGAAGTATTGGAAGTTATGAAAAACTTACTCTTTAGTTATCGTAAGGAAGGCTGGTGATAAGATGATAGGCAACTTAAGGCATAGAATAACACTACAAAAGCCACTTATTATAAAGGATAGCATTGGACAGCAGCTTGAAGAATGGCAAGACGTAGCCACTGTGTGGGCCAGTGTTGAACCTTTATCTGGTAAGGAGTACTTTAGTGCCAAGCAGATGAATAGTGAGGTTAGTACTAAAATTACTATACGGTACCTAGAGGGTATTACACCTTTTATGAGAGTATTCTTTCAGAAACACACTTATAACATCTTAGCCATTATTAACTTTGAAGAACGCAACGTTTACTTACAACTACTATGTTCAGAGAAAGTAGGTGAAGCCAATGATTGATATTAGTCTTGAAATTGCCAATAGGCTTGCTAACTTTACTGAAGATGTGCAAGAAGCCTTAGAGGAGTCAGCCAATGAAGTGACTGAAGAAGCTGTTAAGGCACTTAAAACTACTAGTCCTACACGAACAAAGAAGTATGCTAAGAGTTGGATTCGAAAGAAAACTTCAAATGGCTATGTAATTCATAATAAGCGTTACTATCTTACCCATCTACTTGAACACGGTCATGCCAAAAGAGGAGGTAGAAGGGTAGAAGGCATTAAGCACATTGAACCAGTGGAGCAACAAGCCATTCAAAGCTTTGAAGAGAAAGTGAGGGAGAAACTACAGTGACTCATGAACAGATATATGATCTCTTGCAGCAGTTAAAGATTCCTCTTGCCTAT
>JAEYNQ010000014.1 GCA_023412455.1 Bacillota bacterium | reverse complement strand
ACGCGTTACTCACCCGTCCGCCACTAAGCCTTGGGAGCAAGCTCCCTTAGCTTCGTTCGACTTGCATGTGTTAAGCACGCCGCCAGCGTTCATCCTGAGCCAGGATCAAACTCTCATAAAAAATGTTCGTTTGTCCATGCAACTAATGTTGCTGGCTTATTACTTAGTACTAATAGTACTCATTGAACTTGTTAAACAAGTTCTTGAATCGACTGGTTTTATGGTTACTATTTTGTTTTCAAAGTTCATTGCTGTTTCGCTTAGAAACTGTTTTATCATCTCTTGCTACCGACGACTTTTATAATGTTACACTATTTCCTTTCTATCGTCAACCCCATTTTTTATTTTTTTTAATAAAAAAAGATTATCGGTGGCCTATTTACATTTTTCAGCGCCTATAATCTCTTTATCCATGGTTTCTCTTAACTACATTACAATCTTTTTAACCACTAGCCTACTTATTGTTCCTTACTCTTTTGTTGCAACCTTCTGTACCTCTTCTATGTTTTTATAAGGATTATCTTTTTTTGCTAATTCATATTCATTTTTTGCAATAAGATCCTGCTCATACATTTTCCGAAGCACAACCTGCGCTCTTTCCCAGTTATATTCTGAATGTGAGATAGGATTATAGAGACTAGGCGCTTTAGGAATAGCTGCTAGTACTGCACTTTCTGCTAAAGAAAGCTGCCAAACATCTTTATCAAAATAGCATTCCGATGCTTCCTGTACCCCTATCGCCCCTTGTCCTAAACTTATGAAATTAAGGCTTTCATTGTTTATTGCCTCTTAATTTATACTTAACTATTGGCCATCCATCTCTACCAAAATTTCAATAAGCTCTTCATCAAAATATTGTGTTGCTGCATATCGAGTTATCTTATAGTTACTCTTACTCGTTTTCCCTTTTTGTTTATCTTCTTTATGCTTTATGACCTTATCTATCTTCTCAATAAATGTTTTTCTTTCTGCTGGTTCTTCCATTTCAGCTGCTTCTGCTATCTTATTCCATACTTCCTCGTAACTACTATCTCTATCTTCCTTCCCATAATCATAAATAATAACCCTAAGCTTCTCTAATTCTCCACTATTGGTTTTAAAAATCTGATAACGGGCACCATTAGTTCTTTCCTCTCTACTGATATGCCCATTTCTTATGAGTTCAGGTGTAATAGCCTCAATTAACTGATGCTTTTCTCCTTTATAAACATTTCCTATTAGGAATTTATCACTCAAAAGAGACTCCTTACATTCTAAGACGTTTTCTTCCTTCATCAATTCCTTATTAAGCTGGATAACACGTATACTCACTTTTCCATATTGGTTGTTACAAGTCACACCATAATTATTAATAATTCTATGTTCTACATTTGCTTCCTCTTTAGATTTGCCTCTCATGTCATTAATAAAATACATAAACTCTATTCCTATAAAATCTTCTAATTTATTAACAACTGCCCAGCCTACTTTAGAATTTATATCCCATATAGTAAACATATTATAGGGTATTTCAAAGGCTTGACTTTGCTCAATCTCTACACCTTGTTCCCAATTAGGATTTATTTGCACCACTGCCTTAATAATTTCATTTTTAAGACGTACACTTTCACCATTAAAGTCAGTGGGTTCATTGAATATATAGTCACTCATAAGGTCAATATCTTGAGATAGATTAGGTAAATCCTGTGTAATAGACCCACACCCTACAAGCAGTAAACTGCATAGTACAAGCATTGTTATTTTTTTCATCGTTTCTCCTCCCTCTTATAGCTTCCTATGTTTCCAATCTTATAAGCTATAATAAAACCTATTACAGCTCCACCTACTACTAAAAGCTGTGTAACTATAAAATTTTCCTCCACCATAATAAGTGGTAGTACGAATAGCAAACCAATATCAGCTATTAATAAGCCACTGCATAGTGTCACACCTATGATAAAAATCCACTTTGTAGCAACATTGTTAAACAACTTATCACTATCTTCCATCCTTGCCTGGTTCATAGTCAAACGAATAAGTAGAATACAAGCTGCTATAAAGAAAATAAGTAGCATTATCTTAAAACCATAATGTCCTATCTCTGCATAAGTCATAAAATAGACAACCCCTTGCTCTTTCATAACTAGATTAATCTTATCTCCTTCTAACAAAATAGGGTAACTAGGAATAAATAAAATTTGAAATATCGATTTCATACCCCAATTGATTCTTCTAAAAAAGCCATAAATCTCTGAGCTACTAATCCATATAAAGGGAGGTGCCATCAAGGTTAAAAGGCCGATAACAATGCTTCCCAAATTATCATTTATACTATATTGAAGAAGCATGAGAAATAAATAAATAGCTGTAAATGTCATATAAAACATGAAACATACTTTTAATAGCTCACTAAGTTCCACAATCCGTGCAGTGACTTGTCCATTCCCAAGAACATTGTATAGCTCTTGTAGTTGTTCTAATATCTCTTGACGAAGAAGCATCATCTCACCTATTAAAATCAAAAAAGGAAGTGTATAGCCTAATATTCCCATTCCTATTTTAACAAAACCTCTTTGGCAGTTGGTATAAGGTAAAGCTTTGAGGAACCTTCCTACCTCTACTCCTTTATCTTTAATAAATTGAATATAAACAAGTAAAACGATACCTCCCAATGTAAAAATACCAACTCCTATAAGTATAGGATAAATGCAGTTACTATAAGGTTCTTTAACATATGTATTGATGCCTCTTTGCAAATAATCTAAATAATTCTTATTTATAGATACTTTTCCAACAACCAATCCACATAAGTTAACGATTAAAAAATAGATACTCATAAATAGGACAGGCTTTAATTCAATTTTTATTAAAGCTTTTAAATTCTTCATTTTTTCCCCTCTTTTCTACTTGCTTTCTGCTGTACTCATATAAATAAAGACCTCTTCCAGATTAAGACCTATCGGTTCAACTAGTCTGGCCCCACTTTGCACTAATTTTTCTTCCAGCCCCTGAGAATATTGATTGGTTACGATGTAATAGACACTTCCTACGTGCTCAAGATTTATAACCTCTTGCCATTCTGCCAAATCCTCTGGTGCCTCTTCTTCAAACACCACTTGTAACTTCTTAACTCTTGCCTTTAAGTCATCTACTGTGCTTTGATAAGCTACTTTCCCTTGATGCAAGATGGTCACTTCATCACAAATACGTTCTAATTCTGCCAAGTGATGGGAAGAAATCACTACTGTCATATTGGATTCTTCTACTTCTGAAATGATTAAATCCAAAACTTGTTTCTTAGCAATGGCATCCAGCCCTGAAGTGGGTTCATCTAAAACTAATACCTTAGGCTGTATGGCCATATTTAACATAATAGCTAAGCGCATCTGCATACCTTTGGAGAGATTTTTTACCTTTGTCGTTTTACTTAACTTAAATAGTTCGTTATAGCTTTCAAACTTCTCTACAGAAAAAGTAGGATAAATCAGCTTAAATAGATCCACCATCTGCAGTACAGTATAATTCTTAAAAAATTGATTACGGTCTGCTACATAAGCTAATTGGCTTTTCACCTGATTATTTTCATAAACTGGCTGTCCTTCTATTAAAATAGTTCCTTTATCTAGGGTATAAATACCTACTAATGCTTGAATAAGGGTACTCTTACCTGCACCATTTTCCCCTATAATGCCATAGATACATCCTTTTGGAATCTGTATAGAAACCTGTTCTAGAGCATTAAGTGCACCAAACTTCTTACAGGCATCTGTTATTTCTATCATCTCTACTCCTCCTTTATAAGCTCCTCATAAATTTTACTAATTTCTTCTATGATTTGTTCTTTACTAAAACCCATATAATGCAACTCAATACAATTTCCTTTTAGCGCCTTACGAATTTCTTGTAATTTGGCTTTATTAACCTCTTTTTCTGGTAGTTCTGCAATAAAAGTCCCTCTGCCTCTTATGGTCTCAATAATCTGCTGCCTTTCTAATTCTTGATAAGCTTTGGTAACAGTATTAGCATTCACTGTTAAACTTCCTGCTAATTGTCGTACAGAGGGTAATTGATCACCAGGTTTTAAAATACCCTTTATAACCTGCTCCTTAATATGATCCATAATTTGTTCATAAATAGGCCTTACATCTCTTACATCAATAGGAAACACATCTATCACCTCTTTTCTATTATTTATACTATTGAGCTTCTCATTATTTATAGTGTATGATATGTATTAGGTGTACTATTTCATATAGTACACCTATTGTATAATAAAAAAGACCCTGTAGTCAATCATTTATTTTTTATTTTGCAGGAATAAATGTTAATATATCTCATATCTTATAAGTAAAAATAAGCTTTTTAGGAGGTTTATATGAGGTTCAAGCCTAAAAGTAAAAACATTAATTATGTACATATCTATCGCATTCTCCTCACAAGTTGCATCCTTTTTTTACTCTTCATCACCCTTAACTTCTTTTTACCTGTGGCCAATTTTATTTCTATGATTTTACTTACCCTAAGTATCTTCCTCTTTCTTAGCTTCTTATACAAAAGAAGTACAGGTGTCCTTATTGTTTCTCTTACCTTATGTATTTGTTCTCTGCTACACATCCTACTTTTCTTATACCTAAACTTATAATGTTTAAATAAAAAAAGCAGAGTAAGAAATCTTACTCTGCTTTTTTTATATTTAGGTTATCCTCATTTTCTATTTTAAATTTGCTTTTGCAGTTTCAACTAATTGTGTAAATGCTTTTGCATCACTGATTGCAAGGTCAGCTAACATTTTTCTGTTAACGTTAACATTTGCATTTTTAAGTCCATTCATAAAACGGCTGTATGATAAGCCATTAAGTCTTGCTGCTGCATTGATACGAGCAATCCATAATGTTCTAAATTCACGTTTTCTTAATTTTCTACCTGCATAAGCATAGCTTAAAGATTTCATAACTGCTTGTTTAGCTGTTCTGAATTGTTTAGATTTAGCGCCTCTATAACCTTTAGCTAATTTTAATACTCTATTACGTCTTTTTTTAGTGGACATTCCACCCTTAACTCTTGCCATTTCCTTAACCTCCTATCGCTGTTTCTTATAAATGTGGTAATAAACGTTTCATTTGTCTTTCGTTTGTTTTATCAACTAAACCGGCATGTCTAAGATTACGTTTTCTTTTAGTTGTTTTCTTTGTTAAGATGTGACTTGTGAAAGCTTTATTTCTTTTAAGTTTTCCAGTACCAGTCACTTTAAAGCGTTTTGCCGCTGCTCTATTTGTTTTTAATTTTAATTTAGCCATTACAAAGTCCTCCTTTATATATTAGTTTTAAATTTATCAAAAGGTAACCTATTTTGGTGCTACCACGATGACCACAGCTCTGCCTTCGAGTTTAGGTTTCTGTTCTGCAACTCCTACTTCGTCTAAAAGCTTAACAGCATCTTCTAAAATAACGAAGCCTTTTTGAGTATGCATCATCTCGCGCCCACGAAATACAACCGAAATTTTAACTTTATCTCCTGCTTTTAGAAATTTTTCTGCATTTCTCATCTTCGTTTCAAAGTCGTGCTTTTCAATACTAGCTGAAAGTCTAACTTCTTTCACACTAACTGTTTTTTGCTTTTTGCGCGCTTCTTTTTCTTTCTTAGCGGCATCAAACTTATATTTGCCATAGTCCATAATCTTACATACAGGTGGCTTAGCTTGTGGAGCAATCTTAACAAGATCTAAGTTTTTTTCACTTGCAAGCCTTTGAGCATCTTTAATAGGCAGAATACCAATTTGTTCTCCCTCTGCTCCTATGACTCTCACTTCTTTGTCACGAATTTGTTCGTTAATCATTAAGTCGTTAATAATGGGCACCTCCTAATTTTGTTTGCCTTTATTCATATCACCCTTAAGCGTATGGGTGTAACGCTCATTCGCCTATCCAAAAAAATAAGGTGGATAGCTCAATAACTATCCACCTCATCATTACATACTAAAATTGATCTCATATCAACTTATTATTTAAATTAGTATGACCTTACGAACAACTAACGTTGTAAGGTGAGAAGGAATAGCCTCTACTTGTTTTATTTACAACACATAAAATATTATCATAACTCAGTGGTACTGTCAACCTTCTCGTTTAATTTTTTTAGCTAATTACTTATTTTCTTCTGTTTGCATATGAAGTAAATAGTTGTATTTCTCTTTAATTTCTCTTTCCACACGCTCTACAAAGCCTACTAAATCTTGTACGCCCTCATCACCTTTTTCCCGGCTTCTTACGGAAACAGTTCTATTTTCCATTTCTTCAGCACCTACAACAAGAATATAAGGAATACGTTCCATACGTGCTTCACGAATTTTATAGCCGATTTTTTCTGTACGGTAATCTGCTTCTACTTTTAAGATGCCACGCTCTTTAAAGGACTTAACAACCTCTGCCGCATAATCTGCATATTTATCAGAAAGTGGAAGGACTTTAACAGCCACTGGCGCTAGCCATGTAGGGAATTGACCTGCATATTTTTCAATAAGCATAGCCAAGGTTCTTTCATAACAACCAATAGATGTACGGTGAATGATCATGGGGTGTTTTTTCTCCCCATCTGCATCAATATAAGTCATGCCTAATCTTTCTCCAAGAGCAAAGTCGATTTGCACCGTAATAATGGTATCTTCTTTACCATGTACGTTTTTGAATTGAATATCGAGTTTAGGACCATAGAATGCAGCCTCACCTACAGCTTCTGTATAATCAATATTTAAGTGGTCTAAGATATTTCTCATAAGGTTCTCTGTTTTTTCCCAAGCCTCAGGATTATCAATATATTTTTCTGTATTGCTTGGATCCCATTTAGAGAATTGATAAGTTACATCTTTTTCAATACCAAGGGTAGTCATCATATAATTGATAAGTTCTACTACCCCTTTAAATTCATCTTCTAACTGCTCTGGTGTACAAGCTAGGTGCCCTTCAGAAATTGTAAATTGTCTCACACGAATCAGACCATGCATTTCTCCTGATGACTCATTTCTAAATAATGTAGAAGTTTCACCATAGCGAATAGGAAGATCGCGATAACTGTGCTGTTCTGCATTATAGACTGTAAATTGGAAAGGACAAGTCATAGGACGAAGGGCAAAGACCTCTTTGTCTTTTTCTTCATCTCCCAATACAAACATGCCGTCTTTATAATGATCCCAGTGACCAGACATTTTATAAAGATCACTTTTTGCCATAAGAGGGGTTTTAGTTAATACATAGCCTCTTTTCTCTTCTTCATCCTCTACAAAACGTTGAAGGGTTTGAATAATTCGCGCACCCTTTGGCATAAGAAGGGGCAAGCCTTGACCTACTTTATCATCTGTTGTAAACAGTTTAAGTTCACGACCTAGTTTATTATGATCGCGTTTTTTAGCTTCTTCAAGTGCCTCAAGATGAGCTGTTAAATCAGCTTTTTTAGAAAAAGCTGTGGCATAAATACGAGCTAACATCTTGTTCTTTTCATTCCCTTTCCAATAAGCCCCTGCTGCTGATAAAATTTTAAAGGCTTCTACGGGCTTTGTATTCATAAGGTGTGGTCCTGCACAAAGGTCCACAAATTCTCCTTGCTTATAAAAGGTAATCGTTTCTCCCTCTGGAAGCTCCTTAATTAATTCCATTTTATAAGGTTCATCAGCTACTTCCATGAGTTTAATCGCTTCATCACGAGGTAATTCAAAGCGTTCAATTGGAAGTTTTTCCTTCACAATTTTTTTCATCTCAGCTTCAATTTTTTCAAAATCAGCCTCTACAAAATGCTTTTCTGTATCAAAGTCATAATAAAAACCATCTTCAATAGCTGGTCCTATGGCCAATTTTACTTCTGGGTAAAGTCTTTTAACTGCTTGAGCTAAAATATGAGCAGCCGTATGGCGGAATGCCCATTTCCCTTCTTTATCATTAAAGGTAAGAATCTCAAGGTTACAGTCCTCATTTAACTCAGTACGAAGATCTACCATTTTACCATTTACTTTTCCTGCACATGCCATTCTTGCAAGACCACTGCTTAATTCTTCAGCTACTTCAAGAATGGTTATACCTTTTTTACACTCTTTTACACTACCATCTTTTAGTGTTATTTTAATCATTTTTCTACTCCTTCCAAGTTATTAATTTTATTATACTTTTAGTTAAATAATTGAATCATAAATGTAGTTTTTACATTTTTAAAGCTCACCAATTATTTGTACAGAAGTGCAAAAAATCCCCGTCCCTTTTTAAATCCTCTCATTTAAAAAGGGACGGGGATACTATACCCGCGGTTCCACCCTTGTTACTTTACAAAAGTAAAAGTCACTCGCTTTTGACGATAACGGAGTCACCGTATTGTTTTGCAATCACTCCGAGGTAGTCTTCACTTATTGGCTTTAAAGATGCTCTCACCACTGCATCTTCTCTCTGAAAAAGGTTATAATAAGCTACTCGTCTCATCATTGTTTTATAAACTATATGAATGCCATTATTTTATACAATCTTTATCCTTATGTCAACAAGATTTTCTTTCCTATTAGCCAGTCTCTCTATTTGTTTTGGTCTAATAGATCATTATACTTTGTGTCAATTTCATTCTTCACTCGTGCTATAAAGGTCTCAAGCGCCTGAGAGCCCTCTTCCCCCTTACGACTGCGTACACTGACGGTTCCCTCTGCTTCTTCTTTTTCACCCACAACTAGAATAAAAGGAATACGCCTATTTCTTGCCTCTCTAATCTTGTAGCCAATCTTTTCGGCCCGTTCATCGATTTCAACCTTTAAGCCAGCTGCCTCAAGTTCATTATAGACTTTTTTGGCATAGTCGCTATATTTATCAGAGATCGGAAGCACCTTCACCTGAACGGGAGCAAGCCAGGTAGGAAATGCCCCTGCAAAGTGCTCTGTAATAACTCCAATAAAACGTTCAATACTACCAAATACCACACGGTGAATCATAACCGGACGATGTTTCTCACCATCTGCTCCTACATACTCTAGCTGAAAGCGCTCTGGAAGTTGGAAATCTAATTGAATCGTTCCACACTGCCAGGTTCTTCCTAAGCTATCCTCTAGTTTAAAGTCTAATTTAGGTCCATAGAAAGCCCCATCTCCTTCATTAACCTCATATCCATAACCCATTTCTTCAATAGCCTCTCTAAGACCATTTGTAGCAACTTCCCAATCCTCTTCCTTGCCTACATGGTCCTCTGGCATTGTAGAGAGTTCAATACTGTATTTAAAACCAAATACTTTATAAACTTCATCAATGAGTCTAACAACCCCCTTGATTTCTTCTTTGATTTGCTCAGGTAACATAAAGATATGGGCATCATCTTGAGTAAAGTTACGTACACGCATTAACCCATGAAGGGCTCCTGAAAGCTCATGGCGGTGAACAAGTCCTAACTCTCCCATACGAAGGGGCAGGTCTTTATAAGAATGCATCTTGGTTTTATAAACTAACATCCCTCCTGGGCAGTTCATAGGCTTAATGGCATAGTCTTCTTCATCAATAACTGTTGTATACATATTTTCACGGTAATGATCCCAATGTCCACTGGTGAGCCAAAGTTCTTTATTCAGGATAATAGGTGTGGAAATTTCTTGATAGCCCGCCTTTTTATGCATTTCACGCCAATAGTTAATGAGTGTATTTTTTAACTCCATTCCCTTTGGAAGGAAGAAAGGAAAGCCTGGTCCTTCATCTAATAACGCAAAAAGCTCTAATTCTTTTCCTAACTTACGATGATCCCGTCTTTTGGCTTCTTCTACTTTTTCTAAGTAATCTGTGAGCTCTGCCTTTTTAGAAAAGGCTGTGGCGTAAATACGAGAAAGCATCTTATTTTTCTCGCTGCCTCTCCAGTAAGCTCCTGCTACAGATAACAGTTTAACAGCTTCTACGGGCTTGGTGGTCATTAAATGAGGGCCTGCACAAAGGTCTACAAACTCCCCTTGTTTGTAAAAAGATAAAGCTTCTCCTTCTGGTAAATCCTTAATAAGCTCTACTTTATAAGGTTCCCCTGCTTCTTCCATCATCTTAATCGCTGCTTCTCTAGGAAGCTCAAAACGCTCAATTGGTAGCTTTTCTTTGGCTATTTTTTTCATTTCAGCTTCTATTTTCTCAAAATCGTCTTCTGTAAAAGGCACTTCTTTATCAAAATCATAATAAAAACCATCTTTAATAGCTGGTCCTATGGCTAGTTTAACTTCTGGATAAAGTCTTTTTACTGCCTGGGCTAAAATATGAGCTGCTGTATGACGAAAAGCCCATCTTCCTTCCTCCTCATTAAAGGTAAGAATCTCAAGCTGACAATCTTCTTGAAGTACTGTACGAAGATCTACACGTTCTCCATTTACTTTCCCCGCACATGCCACTCGCGCCAGTCCACTACTTAATTCTTCTGCAACTTCTAAAACAGTTATCCCTTTTGGACATTCTTTTACACTACCGTCTTTTAACGTTACTTTAATCATCTTTCTCCCTCTTTCATCTATTTTTCTGTTTTTCTTTAGTTTAGGGTATAAAAAAAGCTCCCGTCCCTTTTTAAATCATCATTTAAAAAGGGACGGGAGCTTACTTTTTATCTTCCCGCGGTTCCACCCTGGTTGCTTGAATAAAAGCACATGATCATGCTTACTCAAACCACTTATTTTGTCTGTAACGGGAACACCGGATTGTTTTCAATCACTCCGAGGTAGTCTTCACTTATAAGCTTTAAAGATGTTCTCAGCTCCTGCATCTTCTCTCTGAAAAAGGATTTATAAGTTACTCGTCTCATCATTGTTTTATCTTATTAACAGGATATTTTACTTATGTTCTACTTTATTTTTACTCCTCCTCACCTATTCTGTCAATAGGTGAATGTGGTTTAAGTCTACTTTCAGCTAATGGCAATAAGGACAGCCATTACAATAGCTCACCTGAAGCCCAAAAATTCCTTCTAATGCTTTAATAAATTGAGGCTTTGGCGCTCTATCCTTTTGATGAATAATCAGTTCCCTTGGACACACCGTAATTAATATATTCATCATCAAATCTTGCTTGCTTAGTGTACTATCTTGAAGCAACTCTTGGCAGTATTTTTTTATATAGGACTTGGTAACGTCTCTCATTTCCTCATCTAAAAGCCGCAGTCCCCCATCTTTTTCACAAATGAGATGCAAGGTATCCTCTAGGGGCATAGTTAAAAAACTCATTTCACGAATCAGTTTGATAAAGCTGATAAAATCCTTTTTTACTAAATATTCTTGCACAAATTGCTCTAGCATATCTTGTAGCACAATCTTATACTTACCTAACCTAAAAAGAAACCATCCGTCTACATTCACTTCTCTTTGGGTTTTTAATGTCTCCAAAAGGGGAACATATAAAAAATAATAAATAAGAGATGAAACCCCCTCTTGACGTCGGATATATTGCTGATTCATAAAATGATAGGCAATTTCTCTTTTGTCAGATAAGGATAAATCATCTCTTGTATTTAAATAATCCCTTGTTACTTCCCCTACAGCTTCCCTTTGGGCTAAATCACATAAAGTATGGGCTAAATCATCTAAAAACCCTTGCTCTCCTTGTTGATTCTCATATTCTATTTTATAAACACCATGATTATAAGCTATTTTAAAGGGATAGTTCCAAGGTTCTTCGTCACCTTCACTTTGTTTATCTACTAATTCTTTTTTATATTTAGTCGTATAAAGCGTATAGCTCTCCATAGCCTCTACCCCTAAATCATCTTCTCCTAATTAGTATATAACTTTTACCTTGTCAGCTTTCATTATCTCTTTCAATA
>JAEYNQ010000322.1 GCA_023412455.1 Bacillota bacterium | reverse complement strand
GGTGTTCAACTCCTTTTTATATGCAAAATAATAGCTAGGCTTTAAGAAGCGAAGCTATTATCGAAAAGCTAAAGAGTCATTATAAGGAAGTTTTATAAGCTTCTAAGGCTTCTAAAACAGCTTCCATGAGTTGATGTTGATAGTTCTTATCTGCTAACATACGGTCCTCGTTCCAGTTACTCATAAAGCCCATTTCAAAGATAACCACTGGGACTTGTGACCAGTTAAAGCCTGTCATATCCCCTCTTTCAAAAATGCCGTTGACTTTAATGCCTTTATTTTGGAGAGCTTGTTTAAGACAGGTGGCATAACGAAAGCTAGGTTCGTAAATCTTAGAGGTATAGTTGCTTTTTTGTGCTGGTACTAATAAGACAACCCCTGATTTTCCACCATTATCTATGCTGTCACAATGAAGACGAATAGTCATAGTGGCTTGGGCTTTATTGGCAACTTGGGCTCTTTCTACATTACTGATATTAATGTCATTGGTTTCCCGTGTCATAACCACCTTATACCCTTTACTTTCTAAAAGTTCTTTTAGGATAAGTCCAGCTTCTAGATTAATCTTGTATTCTGGATTTTTAGTAGCTACCCCACTGGTTCCAGAAGAGACACGGGCTTTACGTTGGCCAGAGTTAGGAGCAATAGGTTCACCATGGGGGTCTCCTTTTGCTTGATGACCTGGGTCAATGCAAATCGTTAAAGGTTCCTCAGCATAACTAGAATGAGGAAGGGCTAATAAATAGCTTGCAGCCAAAAGAAGGCCTAAGGCTTTTTTGCAGAAAATAGTTGGTTTCATAAGCTTCTCCTTTAAAAATCATTACAAAAGTTAATAGTGGACATCAATAAGATGAAAAGTAATGGTGCTATTACTCCAACCTAAATCAAAAGGAACTAACAGTCTATCCGTATTATGGCAAGTTACAAGGGGATAACCTTTAGAGTCCAGACCAGTAACTGTGGAAATGTGTACAACTTTCCCTTTTTTCTCATAAGCCACAAAATCTCCGGGACGAAGTTGGTAGCAAGCCTTATAAATTTGACCATAGTTCCCCTTAGCAATATAGGAGGCTCTGCCACTATGCACCATGTAATTTTTGAAGGCTTGAGCATTGACCCAAGCTTTGGTGCCATCGCGATTGGAGTAGTTCCATGTGCCATTCTTTTTGAATTTACCTCCCTCATGGAGGATTTGAGAGGCAAAATTAGCACAGTCTCCACCATCAGGATTAAAATTTTTGTAAGCTTTGTTATATTTAAAAAGATAATTTTCATCAGTACTCACCCCGCAATAAAGGTGGGCATAGTCTATAGCATGCTGAGTGCGTTCATCGGGTGTATAGTCGGGTGCTTGGTGAGAAGCAATATACGTTTTAATTTCATTAGACTTTAAGTTGTTAAGATTCAAAGAATCAGCAAAAGGGTCTGTATACCATTCCTTAGTAATAATAAATTGCTCCCCTTCTTTTTTTAAGTTAATGTAGTGAGAAGTGCCTAAGCGAAAGGTGTTGTTGACCTCTGGTGTATCGAGGTAGTTATAGCTAAATTCTGTAGAGACAAAACAAAGGATACCAAACAAACCAGGTTCTTTTTCTTTGATTTTACGAATCTTAATGACAGACTGGATCTTATTAAAAGCAATGCTTTGCTTTTCCGACCAATTTTTAAAGTATTTGATTTTTTGTTCTTCACTTTCATAAGCCCAAAGACTGACTTTAACCTTTAAATTGTAGAAGGCTTTTAGTGATTCGGCATCTAAATGAAGAATACATTTATTCCGAGTGGCAAAGAGATTTTGTAGCACCTCTTGAAATTGGGACTTTAGCTCTTCTTCTGATAAAGCAGTAGGAGTAGGGGTAACTTGGTCATTGGTTTTTAAACCCTCACTGGTTAGGAAGTAAGTATTACTCTCGACTTGAGCCAAAGTAGCGAGAGGACAGGCCATTAATAGGCATAATATAAGCAAGAGAGTCTTTTTGTAATCATTCACTGTAGTATCCCCTTTTAATCCAAAAATTTAGTCATACTATATTGTGCACCAACTTAAGAATAATATGAGTGGAAATTTTAATGGAGAAGACAAGTGCTTTTTTTATGAAACGAAATGGTGTATGATAAAGATTATAAGCATCCTAAGAATTATGGGAAGAAAGAATCAAGAGGAGGTTAAAGAGAAGAGAAGATGAATAAGGACACAATTAGTATAATTGTACCCATCTATAATGCCCAAAAGTATTTAGAAAAATGTTTAGATAGCCTAATAGCTCAAACCCATGAAAAGATCGAGATTATTCTTGTCAATGATGGTTCAAAGGATAATAGCTTAATGATTTGTGAGTGTTACAAAGAAGCAGATCCCCGAATAAAGGTAATTAACAAGGTCAATGAGGGCGTTTCAGTAGCCAGAAATACAGGAATAGAAGCCGCTACAGGAGCCTATATTGGTTTTGTAGACCCCGATGATTGGGTGGAGCCTGAGATGTATAGGACCCTCTATCAACATTTGGAAAAATCAAATTACCCGATTTGTTTATGTAATTATTCAAAGGATAGTAAGCGAGGAAGCTCCCCTAGAACCTTTGAATTTAAGGACTCTTTTTTAGAGAGAGAACAAGTTATAGATCAGCTCCTTACCAATATGATAGGGATAGAAGACATTACGCCTAAATATATTTATGTTATGGGAAGTGTATGGCGAGGACTTTATCGGAAAGAGTTTATTGAAGAGCATAAGTTAAGATTTAAGGCAGGCATATCCATTATGGAGGACCTTATTTTTATGGTGCAAGCTTTACTCTATGCAGAAGGGATATGCGTGGAGCATAGCATACAGTATCATTATGTCAAAAATCCTAAATCAGTTTTGCATAGTTACAATAAAAACATGTGGAGGGACCAGGTAAGGGTTCACAACACACTAGAAACCATTATTTTAGAAGCTGGACTAGAAGAAAAAATGCGTAATCGCTTGGACTTACGTTACATTAGTATGGCTTTTAGTAGTTTGTTTAATGAGGCCAATATTTCGGGAAAAACAAAGCTTAAAAATCGAGCAGAAACCATTAAACAAATCTGTACAGATGAAAAACTTAAACTGGTTATGGAACGTGTAAAATTGATTCAGAAGCCTAATGTACAAAAGAGTCTTAGTGAATTAAAAGAGTATATTAATGAGAAGTGGCCCTATAAGAATACAACATCTTCTTAGAAGCATGAAGTCAATAAAAAGGATGTTACACCGTACGA
>JAEYNQ010000321.1 GCA_023412455.1 Bacillota bacterium | reverse complement strand
GTTGAAACTATATTGCTTGCAACCATATCAAATGTTTGTATACGTGTAGCTGGATTGACTAAACGAAAAGCCACAGATGCACAATCTTTTCTTGTTACATAAGCATCAGGATTGAAATTCAAACTACTATCTAAGTCCATAATACCTGAATCCGTCATTACCTTGATGTTAATGTAGTATTGTGAACTTGTTTTTACGTCACAAATAAATGCATTATTAATAGCCACAAAGTCATTCTTATCTAGAATAGATGAGAATAAATGTGCTAATATTTCTTTACTAGCTAATGCATCATAATTTGTGTAGTATTTTGTAGGAATGACCTTGTTTGTTACTAAAAAATCATGTGCCTCCTTAGCATCCTCTACTAAAGAAAAGTCACCCCTGTAAATACAGAAAATACGTGATGCATAGATTAAAGCATCCCCTACCGTTAATTTGCTAGTAGCATTGAATTTATTACTTGTATCAACATCCATAATACCTTTTTCGAGAGCATACAATACCCCCTCATTACTAGGATCACTAGCATCCACATCATTAACTATTACCACATTGTTTATTCTTGAGAAATTAGTTAAATCACCTTTCTTTTGAATAAGACTATCTGTTTCTATACCTTGTAGCCTTAGACCACTAGCACTTAGAGCAGCTAACTCTCTAGTCGTGTCTAACATTTCCTTTATCTTTTCGTTACTATTTACATATCCCTGTGTTTTTAACACATTGTTAAGAGTTAAGGTTATATCCTCTAAAGTTAAAAGTACAAATGACTTGTCATCAAATAACTCTTCATTTATTCTATCACCTATTTTGGATACACATGTCAACAAGTCTCTTGTGGTTTTTAAATCGATTGAACCATTAGTAGCACTCTCAAATATGGCATCATTGTTTATCTTTGCGCATTCTAGCAAGCTTTTATTATCTAATTTTTCTATATATTCCTTGTTATAGCTTATAGTATCAGATGGTTGTACTGGCATAATAAAACCTATTTGTAGAAGCACCAATACTACTATCACCCAAAGTCTTCTTACCTTCATCTATCCGCCCACCCTTCAGAATATTTAGTATTATTTAATTATTAAATTTATTATACCGTATCTATCCTATTTGAGGCAAGTCATTCTATTAGTTCCTATATGGGGTATTCCTTTACTTTTTCTTTTTTTTCATTTTTTCTGTGATAGGCATGGTATTATCATTCTCTTTTTCTTTTGTATTCTGTTCAATAAATAGATTACATCGAGGATAAAATTTTATAGGTACTCTTATATCAGCCTTTCCCATCTTATTCTTTAAAATAGTGACTTCCATGTTCCACCACTCATTGCTTTTTTCCTTTTCTAAATTAAAACCATCTTTCCCTATTCCTACAAATTGTAAACCACATACAATATCACTGTGATATTCAATAGAGCCTGCTTCTTTTAGTGAATCTAGTGTTAAGGATCTATCATAAGATAGTCTATTGATAGATGAAATAAGTAGAATAGGTATTTTATATGCTAAAGCAATAATCTTTATACGTTTGACTGCCTCATCTATATTCTTCTTTGTTTCAAAATCTTTTTCCAAATTAAGTGTCTGTAAATAGTCTATAATAAGCAATGGTTTTATTTCTTTATCATAGCATCTAATTATGTCATTTAAATATTCCAAATCATTACCACTATAGATTATCTTATTATCTTTTTCCACATTTTCATCTTCCTTAATTTCTTCTATTGAGAGCATAGATACTGTATCTATATAACGTAAATCTATAGATTGCTTTTTATCTTCTTCCACATTTTCATCTTCCTTAATTTCTTCTATTGAAAGCATAGATACTGTATCTATATAACGTAAATTTATAGATTGCTTTTTAAACTCTTCTTGTAGTTGTTGAAAGTTTGAATCCAACTTGTATTTTCTAGATATAATTAAATCATAAAGTTCTTGCATACTAAAGCCATTCTCTTTATATAGAGCATAACTGAGTTGAGATAAATTCTTAATAAGCATTTCTTCTTTTCCTACATCATTTGTAAAATAAATAACCTGCTGACCACCGTTACTTACATGAAGAGCTATTTGTGCTGCTAAACTTGTTTTTCCGAAGGAGGGACGGGCCATGAGGGTTGTAATACCTACCCCGCGTATACCTCCTCCTAAAGCCTTATCTAAAGAAGGTATTCCTGTAGAGATACTCCTTGGTATATTTTCTATACCTTCTAACATTTCCTCTAACAAGGTGCCTACCCCAATATTTTCTTGCATTAATTGTTCATTAACTGACCTATTTTCTCCCATCTTATAAAACCCCTTTCTTTATCTTTAATACCTAAGTGAAGTATTATCCCTTCACTTAGGTTAGAACAATCCATTTTATTTCTCCCACAACTTACTTTTCTTAAGAATTAAACTCTTTTTCAGCCTTTTCTAAGATGTACATTAGATTAGCTGCAGTGGCATCCATATCTGCTACTAAGGCTTCACTTGCATCTTTGTACTCCCTTAAATGATTTTTTCCTAGTAGTTCGTCTCGTTTATTTGGAGAGATACCTGATTTCATTTTAAAAGTTTCACCTTCTTTTTCATAGTAGTTCTTTGACACTACTTCATATGTTTCTTTATATACATAAGGGTAGCCTCTTCTTTTTAGTTCAAGTCTTAACTGTTCTGCTTTTTGCTTACCAGCAAAATCATTATCTAGTAATATGATGAGCTTCACTTTTTTAGGTTCACCACCTGTCACCTCTTCTCTTTGAGGTGCTAAAGCTTCAAGCTCTTCTACGAACTTCCTTGTACTATTTACCCCATTAAGAGAAATGACAGATGCACGTCGTTCTTCCAGAGCAAAAGCTTCACAAACAGCAAGCATGTCCCACATACCTTCTACAAGAAACACTGGCTCATCATTATACTCTTTCCCAATCTCCTGCATTGGATGTGGTACTACATGGCTCCCCTTTGGGTTCCAATTATCGTTCCATTTATCCCCTCCCTTTATCTTCTTTCTAACCATGAAAGAATCATTAACCGGCATGCAAATATATTTAGACTCCTTGCCATAACTCATGACTTGCAAATTATACTTACAAGCTGTTGCTACTGATATGCACCTTTCTTGGAGAGCTTTTAAAGCATCTGAATCCTTATGAAAAGGATAATAAGATGAGTATTTTAGTTGACTATTAGAGCCTCTCTCTACAATAAGTTCTTGTACTTTATCATATTGCTGGGTAAAAAATTTAATATTAAATAGGTCTCCTACCACATCTATTATATCTTTTGTTTTTCCAGCCTCAAAACATGCCCAACAATGTAGAGTATGTGTATCTGAATCGTAGGTTAAACTTGGCGTCGTATCATCGTGGAATGGACATATTAAGTTTTTACTAAAATCGACTCCTACTGCTAATAAGAGCTCCGTTAATTTAGGACGAATTACCTGCCTTACTTCCTCTTTCTGTTGGTCTGTTAGTTTCAAAAAAGCTTTGCCTGTATATACCCCATAAGGAATATCCTCTCGAGGTATACGTGTAAAGCCTTCTACCTCTCCCACTTGTTCTAGCTTCTTTAAAACTTCCTCTAATTTCATATACCAAAATGTAGAATTTTTCATATTATTTCCCCCACTTTTTAATTTTAATAGATTTGTCTAACTCATAAACTGTAGGAATACAGCTACTAATAGTCATATAAGGATATTTCATGACCAGCTGTGTCCTATCTTCTAGTAGTTCATAGACTTTTAAAAAGCATCTTTTTAAAATACGGTTTTGTTGACTTGTGCTTTCAAGCCCTTCTACCTTTTGCCTAAGTCTTGGAACTTTAGAGATAAGATTTCCATAGGCAATATGAGGTTCTTTAGTTACAACTGTCAAAATAGCAAGTTCTATTGTCATTAAAGCGGCTAACTCATTTTTTTCTTTAAGAATGCTTTTATCAATAACCGTTGTGTAATAAATACTTTTTTCTTGCCCTTCTAAGCTAATTCCCTCTAATATATCTTTCATAAGTTCATGCATATAAGGACTTTTTAATATAATATGTGTTTTTGTATAATCCTCTATTATAAGCAATGGATATACCTTATCTTCAATAACCCCAAATATATCTTGAAAGTCAAAAAGCTTGTTAACAAGGTGATACCCTTTTTTCCCCGTGCTAACACCAAAATACCTCTCTATATCCACCACCTTAATGAACCATGTGTCCTTATTACGTAAATCCTCTTTTTCATATAAATAAGAAAACAAGCCGTAGATAAGTAGATTATTTTTAATAGGATAATTGATGTTTAAATCACATACTAAACTTCCTAATTCTACTTTATTTAAAGGAGTCTCTCCTTCATAAAGTATATTCCCTCGCAAAATGTACTTCTCTTGCTCTTCCTCTCTCAAGTGAAGAAGATACGCTTTACTATGCTTTCCTAGCCTACAAGGCTTTAGAGCTTCTCTATGATTCTTATCACTAAGAACGATTAAAGAATTACTCTGATTATCTTCTGCTTGTACTAAACTTGGTCGTCCTTCTTTTACATATCTCCTCATTAATAATTACCCCTTTATTAATTTGCCACTCAAGAGTGTGCATAACATCTATCAAATAGCCCTAATGTCGTTACAGTTTCTCGAGTAGTCTTAACCCTCATAAAAAATATGAGCCAGCAAGTGTCAATTTCTAACTCGTTTTTTATTTTTTTTCATAATATGAGAAAATTTTTTACTTATAATCAATCCATAAAGGGAAATTATGTTCTTAAATATGGAATATAGTCTCAACAAATCCACATATGAGGAAATCACTATTATCAAGTGTCGAAGTCTATATAAGCTATACGAAGCCAAACAATCTCTTTTCTTTCTACTCCTTATGGCAAGCAATAAAAAAGTGGATAGAGTTTATTCTCCATCCACTTTTCTTCATTTAATATTTAGTCCTATTTATGTCATATTGTCTGACACTTTTTCTTAAATATATGGTATTCTTATTTTACTATTTTCTACTCATAACCTGTTTATTATCGATACCTGTTATTTCACTATCCCGCTCAAAATTTCTATAAATATAGAGTTCTGTTGGGTGTCTATGCTTTTTGTCTTCCTTCCATTTCTTAGAATAATAATGCGTCTCTATAATATCATATTTAAATCCCAACTCAAGATACAACTTATGTATCTGATAGTTTTTATCATGGCATACCATACATTTGCCTTTGATTTGAGTCAATAGATGGGCTAAATCTATATGCTCCTTAAGCCCAAATGGCGTATTGTAATGGTTAGTAGCAGCATAGTAGGGTGGATCGCACAAAAAAAGCGCCTGCTCATAAAGGGAATAAGCTTTGATAACCTTTCTAAAATCTCGAGCAAGTATTTCTACCCCTTGAAAGCGCTTAGAAACTGCATAAAACCTATTACACTCCTTATAATAAAATTTTGAGAAATTCCTCTCTACTAATTGATATCTAAATCCTGTGTCTATACTTCCTAAAAAACTACCTCTATTGAGAAAAAAGAAGCGTGCTGCCCTTTCTACAGGGTCAGTGGGTATTGGAACATTCTTAAGTTCTTGAAAATAAGCCTCTGAATAGGGAAGTGTTACACAGGCATTGTACAAACCAATAGGGTTCTCTCTAAGAACAAGGAAAAAATGAGTAACTTCTTTATTAATATCATTATATACTTCTTTTTTAACACGCTCTTTTTGCAATAGAACACTGGCTGTATTTCCAAAGGGTTCAATGTAAATAGAATGCTTTGGCATCAAATCAATAATTTTCTTAGCAACTAAATTCTTTGTACCTATTCCTGTTATCACTGATCGCTTATTTTTATCTGAAAACATCTTGTCAAATTTATCTTCCACTAAATAGTTTATAATATCTGTTATATTGTCCGTCTGATACTCTTGCATCAGGCATTCTAACTTACTTTCTGCTATTCGCACACTTATTTTACGTGTCTTATCCTTTACTTTTGTCACTCACCTTGTCCTCCCCTTATGTCTCTTCTTTAATTATTCTATCTTAAAGTCAAGAAAAATCAAATAATAATTAGAGAATAAAGGGAAGGCTATAAATTGTTTTATAAACATTTTTGTACTGCTTGTTTTAGATAACTAATGTCTAAGTTATTTTCTAAATAGCCTTGCTCTATCGTTTTATAATAGGGAAGTGAAGGGCTATTAATATGACCCCCATTAATAAGATAAAGCATAGCAGTTAAGGTTTCTTGTGTATTTAACTGTACTTGCAAGCTCTCTTTACGATACAGACTAGGAAAGCCTTCATATCTATCTAGTCTTTGTTCATCCCCTTGTTGAATACCCCACACTAGTACGGGAACTTTACTTCCTATGCTAGGCTCTATAGTGGCTACCGCTCTATTGGGATACCCTCTAAATAGCAGCTCATAGTCTTGTACCCAGCCTGTACTTATAGGACAGGCTGTAGGACACCTATCCTTCATTTGTTCTAGATTTAAATTACTTCCATAGGCAATGTAATACTTCATACTTTATACACCTCTTTCATTTTAAGTTAAAATTTAGAATAAATAAACCTTACTTATACTCTATCTCTCCATGCAGTATTACCTATCAAATTTTTAAGAAGATGGAGCCTTGCTGTTTTAAATTCATCGCCAATCATCCCTAATTTAAGAAGCCACACCCTAACAGTGTACTTTTCATTCCCTGTAGTAGGGATTGTTATTTTTGAAGAAGCACTCTTGGTATTTAATGCAGCTGCCACAAGTAATAAAGAAAACTGTATATATGCTTTTAGTTCACCTACATGAGTTGTGCTATTAAAACACCTCAACTCTATAGTAGGCTGCCTATGTGAAAGGAGTGGATGCAAATTAAGGACATGATATCTTGAATTGTGATAATGTCTTTCTCTGTCTATACTCCCCACATCGCCATACCAACAATCTGCTAAAGCTTCTATAGTGGATGGTTTCTTTTTATTGAGCTCTGTAATAAAGCTATCTGCAAGCGGTAAGCAATAACTACTTCTTCTACTCTTTATACTTAATGCATTACTTATTAGGTTTTGCTTTGCATAGACCATGTTGCACAAATAACGTAAGTGTGCTCCATCAAAAGCTACAGCCTCCACATGAATATGAATGCCACAACTCTCATTAACTAACATCCCTTTCTTTCTAAGTGTCCTAACTAATTCTTGAAGTTGTGGAATATCTTCATAAGTAAGTGGTGGTGTTACTAGCTCACAACGATAGTCATTACTCCCCTCTATAATGCTTCCATATCTATTCTTGTACTGTGCATGAATACTCGAATCACTACAGATTTTAAATATTCTCTCTAAGCTGTCCTCTACTATATAGGCATCATAACCCCCACCTATTGCCAAAGAAGTAGCTCCAAAAAAGTCCCCCATGACCTTAGCAGCTTGTGAGCGTGTAAGACCTGTAAACTCAAGCTCTACCCCAAATTTCAACTCTTTGTAGTCCATACCCACACCTTCTTTTTCTTGTGATACTTAATATAAAAAAAGATGCGTATTCATATGGTTAATTGATTTTACCGTAGGCATAAAAAAAGTCAAGTTCGTCTATCTTTACTTATAGTAATGTTGGTAATCTACTTGCTTGTATTGTATAATAAAGAACATCTATTAACGGAGGTAACTATGAATTTTAAAATCTATACACTTGGACACCCTTTAGCAAAGTTTTATCTGGATGCTATTAAGGAATATGAGAAACGCTTAAGTCGTTATTGTAAAATTTCACACACCCATTTCAAAAATCTAGACGCACTTCAAAAAATGCTTTCTCCTAAAACTTATGTTATTGCTCTCTCAATAGATAGTGAAAGCCTAACCTCTGTTGAGTTTGCTCATAAAATTAATACATGGGGTATCTCTGGTACCTCTGACATTACCTTTATCATCGGAGTCAACGAATTCTCTGCTAAAGAACTGCTTTGTATTACCCCACTTCAAACAGACTTAGGCCTTTGTGCTACTTTACTAGTAGAACAAATTTATCGTGGTTATCGTATCCTTAACAACCAACCCTACCATAAGTAAAAAGAGTAGTCCTTTGCACCTAAAGGACTACTCTTTACTTTATTATTACCTTATCAAATTCTTGATTTTCAAGGAATAGAATAAACTGCACTATTTTATAATTATGAGTTATAAAAGTTTCGGAATCAGCTACTATATGCTTCATTGTTATTAATTCTAAAACTTCTGTAAATTTGTTCTAAAAGCATGACTCTAAAAAGTTGGTGGGGGAAGGTCATCTTTGAGAAGCATAGTTTGCAGTTGGCTCTTTGTAAGACACCACTTGATAGTCCTAATGAGCCTCCGATTATGAAGATGAGGTGGCTATTGCCACGGACTCCGCAGTCTGCTAGGAAGGTGGCTAATTCTTCTGATGAAAGCATCTTGCCTTGGAGGTCTAAGGCAACCACATAGGCACTCTCACTTATTTTAGAAAGGATTTTTTCTCCTTCTTTTTCTTTGATTTGTAACTCCTCTTTTTCGGAAGCATTATCAGGGGTCTTTTCGTCGGATAGTTCTATAATGGATAGTTTGCAGTAACGGCTTAGTCGTTTGGTGTATTCTTCTATGGCTTGTACTAGGTACTTTTCTTTGAGTTTACCTACACAAATGATTTCTATTTTCATCTCTAACTCCTATCGTCTTTGTATTCCTCTTTATTGTATCACAAACAAGGTTTTTTATTTGACTCTACTCGTTTTATTCCTAGACAAATCCAAAAAAGCTTTTTACAATAGAGGGTAATCCATGGCTTTATTTATGAAAGCCTTTTTTACTTATTATAATTATTTAAAGGAGATTAACATGTCATTTGAACCTCTTAAAAAACAAAAAACAGCTTCTCCTAATGGCAGAAGCTGTCTTATATTTTATCATTTATCTGGAAGGGAACTCCAAACAGCTAAAAATCTAGCTGCTTTATTAGGTCTTCGAGATCTTATCTACCTTTCGCCCAAAAATAGCAAAACAGGGATCCAAGCTCTTCTTGATGGAGAGGTTTTGTCTGGAGAGGAGGAGGGACCTAAATGTCGCGCTATTTTCTTTAATGAAATTCCTCCTCAAAAGCTTTCGGCTTTTATGGATCACTTAAAAAGACTCAAGGTGACAGGCATCCTCTATGCTTCTATTACAGAAACCTCTATTCAGTGGACGGTAGAAGAGCTTCTAGCTAACCTCCTTGCAGAACGTAAGGCCTTTCAAGAAGGAAAGCCTTCTAGTCACTAATGTTTACCACAGCCACAGGGTTCTTCCACTAGGGCATAAAGTGTCCTTACAGGTACCCCTGTGGCTCCTTTTGTTAAATAGCCTTCTGTACTATCTACCCAAGCTGTACCTGCTATATCCAGGTGTAACCATGGTAAATCTTGTACGAATTCACCGAGGAAAAGCCCTGCAGTAATGGTCCCTGCATTTCTTCCCCCTACATTTTTGAGGTCTGCTACTTCACTTTTTATTAGCTTGTGATAGTCTTTGTGATTTGGTAGTTCCCAGAAGGTTTCACCTGTTTTTTGAGCAGCTTCTTGAAGACGCTCATAGAAAGTAGCATCATTGGTTACTACTGCTGTAGTAGTGGTTCCAAGAGCTACGAGAGCCGCTCCCGTTAAAGTGGCTACATCAATAATCTCTGTTACTTTCTCTTTTTCAATGCTATAGGTGATGGCATCTGCTAAGGTTAATCGACCTTCGGCATCTGTATTTAAAATTTCAATAGTTGTTCCTGCCATAGAGCCTATAATATCCCCGGGCTTATAGCTTCCACCAGATATGGCATTTTCGCAAGCTGCTACTACACCTACGATATTCTTTTTCACTTTATTTTTTGCAATGGCACTCATGGCTCCAATAACGGCTCCTGCTCCGCCCATATCACTATGCATGGTTTTCATAGAATCAGTAGGTTTAAGGGAGTAGCCTCCTGTATCATAAGTGATTCCTTTTCCTATTAGGCCTAATATTTCTTTGCTTTCAGGTTCTCCCATATAGCGCATTACAATCAATCTTGGTTTATTATCAGAACTACTACCTACAGCTAAAAAGGCTTTCATTCCTAATGCCTTAATGGCCTCTTCCTCTAGTACTTCTACTTCAAAGCCCGCCTCTTTTCCTATTTCTTCTACTTGCCTTGCTAAGCTTTCTGGATAAATAATATTGGAAGGTTCATTCACTAAATCTCTAGCCAACCTTACGCCTTCTACTACATGAAGGGTTTGTTGTAATTTAGCATGGGCCTTTTCTCTTTTGGCTTCTGGAACACCCACTAGGTAAATGGTCATTTCCTCTGGCTCCCCAGTTTCTTTTTTGTATTTATTAAAATCATAAAGGCCTAAGCTCAGTGCTTCTGTAATCGTCTTTACATTGCCACCTACACAAAGCTGATCATGAATACATAGCTGTACACCTAATTTTTTTATATGAAGTGCCTTTGCTTGTCTTGCTGCTTTGGCCACAGCTCTTCTAAAAACTTCTGCCGTGAAGGCTTCCTTCTTACCTACACCTACAAAGATTTCATATTTAATGGTTTGATCAATAGTTGTTGCACAAAAAACCTCCCCTTCTTTTCCTAAAAAAGTCTTTTGCTCTTTCAGCAACTCGACTTTACTAAGGCCACTTTCTTCATCCTCATAAATAGGAAGCAATAAAGCATCCACCTCTTGTAAAGTTACATTTTTGATTTTAATCATGTTGTCTCTCCTTCTCTGATGTGCTCATTCAAATATTTCTTTCTTAGTATACCATAATTAGGGTTAAAACTTAAAATCTTCCTTTATAGTATAGGTCTTTTTAAGCTAAATAAATAAAAACAGTGTGCACTGAATAGTCGTAAAACCGTTTCTCTACAGGTAAATAATAAGTAGAATAGAACAAAAGTGTCCATAAAACACGTATTGGTTCGCGAAGTAGTAGAAGTGTAGACACGAACTTTCTTACAAGATAAAATAGGGTTATTCCACTACTCTTATAAGAATAATGAAATAACCCTTCTCTACGTTCCCGACTGGAATCGAACCAGCGGCCTACCGCTTAGGAGGCGGTCGCTCTATCCTACTGAGCTACGGAAACATTCCTCTACTATAGTACATTTTTATTTGCTTTTCGTCAAGTATTTATTGACAATCCACCGTTCCTTGTAACCAACAGGTGCCCATAAAACGCATTCCTACGCTTGGTTTCCCCACCAATGTTTTCTTATTAATCATGACTTCTAGAGGCATATCATTGACATTCAAAACAAAAAGGTACATCTCTTCCTTTGTTTTTATATTTTTACGTTCATGAATCTCTTTTATCTCACCCAAAATGGCATAAATTGCATCCTCTAAGGTGGTGGGTACGAAGTAACCACTCATAATGGACAAGAAGTCTTCTTCTAACATACGTTCTTTCAACTGCTCATCTAACTCTTTCTCTTCCTTTTCAAGCAATTCTTTGGCCTCTTCATCACCTGTTCTTGCCCGTTGAACCATTATTTTAAACTTTTCTCGCTCTTCTCTCTCTATAGACTCTTCTTCTTCATCTCTTTCTATAGGTAAAATAATAGTCCCTTCTGTTGCTAGGCCTACTACCTTAACTTTATTAAACTCTTTGTTTTCTTCTTGGGCTTCTATATAATCTATAATGTTTTGTACCCAAAAGATAAAAGGCATGCCTGTTTCCTTTTCTTCACAGACAGCATAATAGCTATAATCATCATCTATAGATTCTACCACTAGCTCTTCCACATTAATGAAATGGGAGGCTTCTACATAAGGCTCACATTGCTCAACTTCAATCTTGGCGTCTTTTTCCTCAGAGCGTACAAGAATACGAACCATTAGATAAGTATTCTCTCCATATTTCTTATAATATTCACCCAGTATTTGTTTATCCTTCGTTTTGCTGGCCAACTGTTTCGTTGGTTTATCCAAAATCTCTTTTACAATTTGTTGAAGTTTATCCTCATCCTCAATCTTTGAAAAACCTATGGCTGTAATCGGTGCTTCCATACGTCACCCCCCTCTCTACTCATTCTCTATATGCAATAAGTATCATTCCTATTATACAGAGCGTAACTTTAAGTTGCAAGTGTCAATACCTTAGTTAAATATATCTGCTTTTACCCCCCTTTATACCATCTTCTTTTTCCAAAAAAAAAGCCATGGTACACATAGCTTTTCTCTAATGCTTTATTTACACCAAACCATTAATGACATCATTAAAGGTATCCGGATAATTGGTAATCACTTCATCTACACCCATGTCTTGCATCAAGTGCATGTCTGTTACTTCATCTACTGTCCAAACTGTTACTGTTTTACCAATACTGTGTACAGTATCTACTGCTTCCTGGGTCATCGCTTTGTAATTACAAGAGATGGCATCGGCATAGCGATAAGAACGAATATCCCAAGGCATTTCTTTACAAAGAAGAGCTGTTTTAATATTAGGGGCTGCTGATTTTACCTTTTGTAGTGTCTCTACATTATAAGAAGATAAGATGACTTTATCTTCTGCACCTACTGTCATAACCCGTTCTAAAACTTCCTCTGTAATGTTATCATAGTGACCTGTACTATCTTTAATCTCTACATAAAGCTTTACATTATACTTCTTAGCTAATTCTAAAGCAGCCTTAATACATAAAATCTTTTGTCCTTTAAACTTAGAGTCGTATTTTACACCGGCGTCAAACTCCAATAGCTCATCAAGTGTATAATCTTTAATATAACCTGTTCCTGTTGTGGTACGATCTAGTTTTTCGTCATGTATAAGTACTAACTTATTATCCTTAGTCATGTGTACATCTACTTCTATCCCATCACAGTAGCCTTCTGTTAAGGCTTTCGCAAAGGCAATATTGGTGTTTTCTGGGTATCTTCCACTAAACCCTCTGTGGGCAATATTAAGTACTCTCTTCATTATACCACGCTCCTTTAACATTATTATATCTCTTTTACTCACTATTCATACACAGTGTGTATCAATTGCATATTGTATTCAGTATATATCTTATATTCTGATCCATCAATCATTTTAAATCCTATTTTTTGTTATTTGAACTGAATGGGTTGTGATTCAGATGTTAATTTTCTAAAAACAAAACCTTGCTTTTTTAGTCCTTCTACGATAGCAGGAAGCGCTTCCACGGTGGTGGTTTTGGCCGCTGCATCATGCATTAAAATAACTGCATTTGCATTTCCTTCATTATTGGTAACTGATTCAGCGCCTTTTAGAACAGAATCAATAATAACTTGCTTATCTTGCTTACTTTTTGCTGCATCACGAGAATCCACATTCCAATCAAAATAGCTATACCCTGCTGCTTCTACAGTGGGAATAATCTTGTCCATAATAGTATTTCCACCATACTTCTTACTAATACTATTATTAGAACCTCCTGGGAAACGCATAATATCAGGCTTTACACCTGTGGAATCTTCAATGAGAGAACTTAAGGCCTTCATATCTGCCATAAAACTATCTACATCCTTATAGATCTCCTTATAGTTATGGGTATTGGAATGAACTGCTAACGTATGCCCTTCATCCACAATACGTTTATAAACAGAGGTCTCATTTTCTTTTCCTAATACAAAGAAGGTGGCTTCTATATTATTGACTTTTAAAAAATCTAAAATTTTAAGTGTATTGACACTGGGTCCGTCATCAAAAGTTAAATAGGCTACTTTTTTATTTTCCCCGTTTTTATCTTTTCCCTCTTCTACTAACTGAGCATTCTCTTTCTTAAGCAACTGTATTTCTTCCTTAAGTTGGCTAACTTCTTTCTCCAAAGTCACCTTCATTTCTTGAACTGCGTTAAATTCCACCTGCAAGCTGTCTTTCTCTTGTTTCGCTCTATCAAGCATTTCTTGCAAACCCTGTAACTCTTTATTTTTTGTTTGTACCCTTATTGATATAAAGCCTACGGATAAAGTTAAAAGAATCAGCAATATTAATAAAAGCAGAACTAATCCTACTATATTCTTTCTTCTTTTTGATGTTCTTATTTTATATTTCACTTGTTCACCTTCCCTAATAAACTCTCTTTATATTATTTCATGGATTCTGGAATGATAACGGGGGCATAAATCTGCAACTCATCTCTAAGCACTCGGATTTCCTTACTTTTTTCTTCCATTTCTTGCCTTATTTCTTCTAATTGAAGTCGTATGCTGTCTTTTGTATCCCTATAATATTGGGTTTGTTCTTTATTGGTTTGCGTTTTTTGATAGATAGAAATAAGCCTGAACGTTTGAGTGACTGTAACTATCCCCATTACACACGTTAATCCTACTAAGATTTTTAAAAGAATGTTTTTATTATGTGTCCTACCTAAGCTGCTATATTTCTTCATTCATTCATCCCTTCTTATGTCCTAAACCTAAATCTACTTAAATTATACCTTTTTTCCCAGTAAAATCAAACCAATTTCTACAATTAAAACCTGGGATTTTTAGGTTAAAGTTTTTCCTCCCTTAATAAGACTCCTAAAACTCAATTAAAGTTTCCTTTTTTTCTTAGATTTATAAAAAAATGTCATTTCTGCTCACCAATAACCCTATTGAACTTCTTAATAAAAAGTGCTACAATAAACAAGCAGTCCAAATAAGCACGCGTAGTTCAGCTGGATAGAGCGTCTGACTTCGGATCAGAATGTCGTGGGTTCGAATCCTACCGCGTGCGTATAAAAAGGCCCCTAATCTTCTAAGTCATCATACCTTTAAGATTAGGGGCTCTATTTATTATTTCCATACTTTATTAAATATATCCAAGTACATGGTTCCTTTATTAATGGAACTACTTACATAACTTGCTGTAAGGACACCTGCACAGATGGCTGCTAATTCATTGGAGGATTTTGCTAAGCTCACTTCTTGCTTCTCCTTGGCTTTCTGACAAATGCCTTCAAAAAGCTTGTGTAACGTGAGTTCATTATAGTAGGCATAGTCTGCTTCTTTAATGCCACTAAAGAAGTATACAAATTCTGCATCAATGAGTTTCATCTCATTAGCTGCTTCGCCTATACTTAAAAGGAAGTTAATATAGCTATCAAAGAACTTAGCATATTGCTTTTCTTCACTAAACCATTCATAAATCTTTGCTAATGTCTCTTCAAAACCCAAGTTTTGTGGAATTTCCTTTAGGCGAAGAGCTACCTTAATAGTAAAAATCCTTAAATAGTAATGAAAGATATGATCTTTAGTTGAGAAATAGTTGAAAAAGGTGCCTCTTGAAATTTGTGCCTTTTGACAAATCTCATCTACGGTAATAGCAGAAAAGTCTTGGTCTTTAAGTAAGTTGGTAACTGCCTTTAATATGGTTGTCCTCGTTTTTACATAATTTATTTTTCTTAACGGAAAACTCTCTAACGATTCATACATTTTAGAACCATCTCCTTTAGTATAAATTTCTATTTCTTCTAAAGTATGGTCCATTTAAAATAAATTATTCAATCTTATACAATTTATTTTAGTTTGTCATAAGTCTAATCTCTATTTATTATTTTAATAGCCTATTTAAAATAATTTACTTTATTGAACTCCCTAATTGTTGACTTAGGTGTTATAATATTCATGCTAAAGTGATTTATATTTTATGGGTGTTTTGTGAACAAATGAAAGGATTTTATATGCTAAACAAACAACTTACTTTTTTTATAACTTTTTTAATCTTATGCGTTTCTTTAATGGCTTCTCCTCTTCCTGAGCTTTATTCAGAAGGAGCCATTTTAATTGAGCCAACTACAAATACTATCCTTTATTCGAAGAATAGTCGTTCTACCTTTTATCCTGCCAGTACTACTAAGATACTCTCTTCTCTTATTTTAATAGAAGATTTGCCTACCGATACCCTTATTACTAAAACATCTGCTTCCATTGCTCATACACCCAATGATAGTAGCCATATTGGTCTTCGTGTAGGCGACCAATACAGTGCCTTAGATGGCTTATATGGTATTTTACTGGGTTCAGATAATTATATTAGCTATGATATGGCTGTAAAGGATGCCGGTAGCATTGAAGCCTTTGCCGAAAAAATGAATAAGAAGGCCTTAGAATTAGGTGCAACTTCCTCTCATTTTATCAATCCTCATGGCTACCATAGCCCTGACCACTATACTACACCTTATGACCTCTCTCAAATTGCCAGAGGTGCCTTCAGCAATAACTTATTATTAAAAATATCAGGTACACCCACCTATAATTTTTTACTTCAGAATAGGACTTCTACTATTCCACTTAAGCACACAGCCCTTTTATTAAACCCCAATAACGCTCTCTATAACCCTTCGGTTATTGGTGTTAAGACAGGTTTTCACGATGCGGCTAAAAGAGTGCTTGTAGCTAAGGCTCATTATGGTAATATTGATTTAATTGGTGTGGTTATGCACACTGATGCTCCCCATCAATTTGAAGATATGAATAAACTCTTTGCCTATGGTCAGGCTAACTATAGTTTATCAACTAACGCTACCCCTTATGTCATAAACCATTCTTACTCCCCTTGGGCCCAATCTTATATAGAAAAAGCCCTTGCAGAAGGTTGGATTACTCCGACTGTTCAAAATTATAAAAACTCTATAAGTGGACGTGAAATGAATAATCTTATTAAGAATAGCCTCCCCCCTGCTTATGGTGGGATCATAGATGAATGCATTCACTCTACTAGTGATTCTATTTACGCCGAGAATCTACCTGCTCAGCGTGAGCAACTTACTACTACTTTATTGCATCTTTTCCGTTCCCTTTATCTATCTCCTAAAGAAGCCCTTATACGAAAAGGTAGCGCTTCATCCTCAGAGACTACTCCTGGTGAAAAACTTCTTATCCAATATATCACCACTATTCAAACTCCTGACAAAGTAGTTACCCAGCTCCCACCTGATGCTCTACTCACTTATGAAGAAGTTATAGCCATTACTTCTAAGATCTCTGAACTTGTCAATCGCTATGACCAATTGAAGCTAGTCCATGACGACTATCCTTATTCTTTACCCCTTATAAATTATTACTAATCCTTGTAACTTATTTATTTACTTCATTTTAGGTTTATCTTTAGCTTATAGAACAAAAGTGTCCATAGGACACGTATTGGTTCGCGAAGTAGTGAAAGTGTAGAATACGAAGTTTCCTACAAGATTAAAAAGGAGTGCTCCCAAAAATGGAAGAGCACTCCTTTTAATAGTTTATACCTTTAAACATTCCTCTTATAAGCTTATCCATCCAGCTTAAACTGGTTTGGTGTGTGATCCT
>JAEYNQ010000301.1 GCA_023412455.1 Bacillota bacterium | reverse complement strand
ACAGAGAACTTTATCAATGTGGTAACCTGCTTCTTTAAAAATAGGGAGATCACGTGTAAGTGAAGTTGGTTTGCAGGAGATATAAAGAAGCTCCTTAGCACCAAAGTGAATAATCTTTTGAATAGCTTTTGGATGAATACCTTCTCGAGGAGGATCAAGGACGATGATGTCAGGTGTGTCTGTGAGTTTATCTACCTGAGTGAGAACATCACCAGCTATAAAGTGGCAATTGGTGAGGCCATTAAGGGCTGCATTTTCTTTGGCTTTTTCTACCGCTTCTTCTACAATTTCAATACCATAGACCTTTTGGGCTTTTGTAGCCATAATTTGCGTAATGGTTCCTGTTCCACAGTAGAGGTCAAAAACTACTTTATTATCTAAGTTATCAATAAGATCTAAAGCATTTTTATAAAGAACTTCTGCTCCTAAGGTATTGGTCTGGAAGAAGGAAAAAGGTGAAATCTGAAAGCGAAGCCCTAATAACTCTTCCATAAAGGAGTCTTTCCCTTCTAATAAAATGACTTTTTCTGGTTTGACAGCATCGGCTAGCGTGTCAGATAAAGTATTTATTATGCCCACGATACGATTATGGAGAGGGAGATTCATTAACTGTTGAACCAGTTCACTCCAATCAAACTTTATCTGAGTTGTTGTTACCAAATTAATAAGAATTTCATTAAAGCTTTTTGATTGACGTATTACCACATAGCGTAAAAAGCCTTGATGTGTTGTTTTATGATAATAAGGTAAATTTTTACTTGTACAATAATCTAAAATGGTTCGTAAAAGGAGGCTGAAGTCCTCCTCTACAAGCTGACAACCATCTACTGTTAAAACATCATAGCTACTATGCTTACGATGCATGCCTAATGTCATAGGTCCATCCTTGATAGCATCACCAAAGCTAAACTCCATTTTATTACGGTAATGAAAGACTTCAGGGCTAGATAAAATACCTAAATCTTCATATCCATCTATTCCAGCCTTATTTAAAAGCTGTTGCACTTGTTCATGTTTAAGTTGAATTTGCTCACTATAAGGCAGTTCTTGTGAACTACAACCTCCACATTGTCCAAAATAGGAGCAAGCAGGCTGAATAAAGTGACTGGGCTGTTCAGTTACCTCTAAAAGACGGGCTTCCCAATTTCCCTTTTTGCGCTTAAGGGTTTGCGCCTTTACTACCTGTCCTTTAAAAGTACCAGGTACATAAATAGGCTCTCCATCAAAAGTCAAGCGACCACGTTGTGGGAAGAGTACCTCTTCTATTTTTCCTTCAACTAATTGATTTTTTTTCATATTTTATAACTCCTTTTAATCCAATATAAGTGGTTTAATACCAATTATTTTCCTATATGAATTTCTTCTTAATTCTTGATTTCTCTATTCATTCAAAGCTTATTGTTACATATTCCTAAGCCATTTTCAAGTGTCTAAAAGGTGTATAGGTGTTGAAAGATTAACTATAGTTAAGGTATAATAAAAATAGAGGCAAATTAATGACTTTAGAAAGGAGATTTTATTTTGACGGCAACTGAAATGGATATTGAAAAATCTATAGAACGCTATAAAGAAGCACTTTTAAAAGATATAAACTTAAAAATTAATCTAACTATAAATGAAACGACTTATACTACAAAGATTGCCCAATGGCTAGATAACAAGATGATTATTGAAGCACCTCTTGAAAAACTAAATTGGGTACTCATCGAGGATGATACAAAATTAAATATGATCCTTATCTCAAAGGTTGGCATGTATGGTGCTGCTATTCGGGTGAGAAGACATTATCGCAGAAATGAGATTTTGTATTATAGTATTGAGATTGTTTCTCCTCTAGTAAAAAAACAACAGCGTAAATTTTTTCGTTTAGATGTACTTATTCCTATTAACTATCGTATCTTAATTGATTTAGCTGAAAAGGATAAAAAGATACTGGACTCTCTCCCTAGGAAAGAAGCAACTACTGTTAATATTAGTTCAGGTGGTATGTGCTTGGTTTGTAAAGAACAACTACATAAAGGTAACCGTCTACTTTTAGATTTTGATTTTATGGATAATTCTTTTGAATTAATAGGTGAAGTTCTTTTTTTAGGGGATCGTACTGCTTCAATGAACTTCTCTCATCGCATTCGCTTTGTAAAAATGGATCGTCCTACGGAGAATTTACTAACGAAGCTTATTTTTGAAAAACAGCGTCAAACCCTTGAAAAAGCTAATATGCCTATAGATATTATTTAAATTTAAAAGGGCGTCCCACTCATTATAAGTGTGCTCCCTTCTAGGTAAACTATGAAGCTTACTTAGGAGCGAACATACTATTTTTTGTGGGAAGCCCCCTTATTTATTTCAAGTTGTAGTGAATTTCTATCAAGATAGATTACCTCTCCCATATAAAAAATAATTTTCTTCACCAAATGTTTATTGCCTTTGTTGTCATTTACAGAACCAGAGCTACGAACTTATACCTTTAAGAACCATGTAGCATTTAAAGCCATAAATAGATTAAATTCTCCTCTCTATTTGCTCTAATATCCCAGCATTCTATTGCCTAAAAGTGATTTTTCCTCTAGGGTTAGGGGAGCAGATAAACTATCTCTAATACGCTTTTTAGATTACAAACCCATTTAGCATAATAGAATCAAGTAGATAAGTAATGATTAACTTGAGTTTCTAGTAAATAGATAGTATATTCATTTTTTGAGAATTGCATTTTAGACAAAAGAAAACCTCTAAGGATGATATATTTTGCACATTTATACATCATCATTAGAAGTCCCCTTGTACGCCATCATTGGCGCTATTTTTATAACTAAATTATTATGCAATCCCTAGATTATCAAAGAATTACTCTTCATCCCAGTTATGGTACACCTCTTGCACGTCGTCATCATCTTCAAGAAGGTCTAGCATACGATTCATAGCTTTGATATCCGCCTCTGAAGTTAATGTAGTCCAGGTTTGAGGAACCCTAGTAACAGAAGCCTCTGCCATTTCAATCCCTGCATCTTCAAGAGCTGCATAGACATCCCCAAAAGCTTCTGGAGCTGTTGTAATAGTAAAGCCTTCTTCCTCAGCCTCAAAGTCATCTGCTCCCGCTTCAATAGCTAACATCATGAGTTCATCTTCATCCATAGATGTGGCTTCTCTCTCAATAACGATCTGTCCTTTTTTATCAAACATAAAGGATACGCAACCACTAGTTCCCATATTTCCGTTACCTTTAGTAAAAGCTGAACGTACATTTCCTGCCGTACGGTTTTTATTATCTGTGAGTGTTTCTACAATAACTGCCACACCACTTGGGCCGTAGCCTTCATAGGTAATATATTCATAGTTAACAGAACTATCTTCACCGGCAGCTTTTTTAATGCTACGAGAAATGGTATCATTAGGCATATTATTGGATTTAGCCTTTGTGATAATGTCACGCAGCTTTCCGTTAACAGAAGGATCTGCTCCTCCTTCTCTAACAGCTACAGCAATTTCACGTCCAATCTTTGTAAATACCTTTCCTTTTTGCGCATCATTTTTAGCTTTTTTATGCTTAATGTTGGCAAACTTTGAGTGTCCAGACATTTATATTTTCCTCCTTAAGTAAGTATCTCATTTCTCACCCTGCTATTTTAGCATAAACCTATCTTCTTTAGCAATATACGTCTAAGGGAACATCAATGTAGGTATACTCTCCTTCGTGAAGAAGAACTTCAGCATGAGTATTTTCTGTAAGCCATTTACAAAAGACCTCCTGCTTTCCAACCTCTACCTCTACTGTACACGTCACGTTCTCTAAATAGATAGTATCATGTAACCTATACCCCTCTTCTGCTAATAAATACTGTACTTTCCCTAGAAGGGTATAGGCCATTTCTAACTGAAAAAGTTGAATAGGACGTTTCTCTATAATTCCGGCAGCTATTAGGCCTTCTTTTGCAGCTTTACCATAAGCCCTTACAAGGCCACCTGTTCCTAATAGAGTACCTCCAAAATAGCGTGTCACACAAATAAGGGTATTTTTAATATCCTCCCCTTTTAGAACATCCAAAATCGGTTTACCGGCAGTTCCTTGAGGCTCACCATCATCACTACAACGTTGTATTTCATTATTCTCGCCTATTTGATAAGCAAAACAGTTATGTGTTGCATTATAATATTTTTTACGCAGTTGCTGTAAAGCGGAATCAGCTTCTTCTTGAGAAGAAATAGGTAAAACAGTTGCAATAAACCGTGATTTTTTTTCAATTATTTCAATTTCACTCGGATTGTGAATGGTCTTATAGCGTATCATTTTCTCCCTCTTATCTTAAAATAACTTATCCAAGTTATCATAGCATATTCTAGCCTTTAGCTGCAAGAAAGAGGAGGAATATAAAATAAAAGGACCTATGGCACATACCATAGGCTCTTTTTATACAAGTATAGATTCTTGAACACTGATAAAATCATCAAGGAGAGAAAGGAGAGTTGTATGTGTCACTAACCCATTAAAGCAACGCTCAACAAAGAGCTTTGCACTTTTTTCATCTTCTGTAAAATATTCACATTGGCTCAATAGTTTGTCATTATAGCGCTCTTGTACTTCAATACCATAGAAATCTTGCTTTTTAATTTCGTAGTAGCTTATTTCAAAGGTGTTTAATTGAACGGTTCCTACATGAATTTTCTCGATGATCATTTTTTTCCCCCCAGAATTTTCCACCAAATTATAAATAAATTATACACTTATTTTTGAATAATATATACAAAAAAATATCGTCACCATTATGGCATTTCTTACTGTTTTCTACACAAAAATAAGAAGGTTGTAAAGGAGGGAAAGTTTTTCATAGAAAAGTGACACTTATTAATAATAAAAAAAAGTTAATTTGCGATAAAAAATAAAAAGCTTAATTAAAAATTCAATTTTAAACCAATATAAAAAGGATTTCGACAAAAATTACTATCTACAGTAAGGCTCGATTTTAAAGAATTTCTCCTTTGGTATATAACCCTGCACACTAACATACTCGGCTTCATAGTCTTCTTTTATGCGTTCTCCATATTTATGACAAAATGCTACGATATCTTGGTTGGAATAAGGCACATGAATATGAAAAGCTTTACGGCCACTGTAAAGAAGATCTTCTATTAATTGGAGGAGGTTATCTATTTGTAAACCGTGCTTGGCTGAAATCGCAATTTGATGCTCTGTCCAATCTACTTTGGGATAAAGATCAGGAGCCTTGTCCATCTTATTATAAACTGCAATAATAGGAATATCTTGAATTCCCAATTTACCTAAGGTATCATGAACCACTTCTTGATGAGTCTTTAAATGAGGCGAACTACTGTCCATAACATGTAAAATAACATCTGCATACTTAGCTTCCTCCAAAGTGGAATAAAAGGCCTTAATCAAGTGATGGGGTAATTTACGAATAAAACCAACTGTATCCGTCACTAAAACTTCTGAGCCACTTGGGAGCTTAGCAGAACGAGATGTAGGATCTAATGTGGCAAATAATTGATTTTTTACAAGTACATCGCTTTTACACAAGGTGTTTAAAAGTGTAGACTTTCCTGCATTGGTATAACCCACTATGGCTATTACAGAAGTATTTATTTTTTCTCTACGGGAACGAATAAGTTGGCGATGTTTTGCTATCTCTTCCAGTTCATTTTTTAGAATTTCCATGCGTACTTTAATATGACGTTTGTCTAATTCTAGTTTCTTCTCACCAGGACCTTTGCTCCCAATTCCTCCGGCTTGGCGTGAAAGCATTTCGCCAAAGCCAGTTAGCCTGGAGTATTGATACTTCAGTTGAGCCATCTCTACTTGAATAATACCTTCTTTTGAGAGCGCTCTGGAAGCAAAAATATCTAAGATAACCATGGTACGGTCAAGGACTTTTACTTCAAAGGCAAGTGCCAAATTACGCATTTGCATAGGAGAAAGCTCATCGTCAAATACAACGCCGGTTGCTCCTTTTTGGTACACAAGCTCTTTGATTTCTTCGACTTTTCCTGAACCAATATATAGACCGGCGTTAATGCGTTCTACACGCTGTAATACTTTATCTAGGACAATTCCTCCCGCTGTTTCAACTAATTCTTCAAGCTCATCTAGACTTTCTAAAGCGTCCTCCTCTGAATGAATTTTTTTCTGAGCAGCTACGAGTATTAAACGTTCTTGTTGATTTTCCATTGTGATGCTTTTCATCCTTTCTTACTTCTCAGGTAAATGTATTTCTTGAACCTTTAATTTTTTGGCTAGGGTATCCATTTCCTTTTTGCTACAAATAGGTTTATCTACTTCACAACAAGACACTAAAGCTGCAGCGACACATATTTTAAAGAATTTCTCCTGCTCATACTTCCGTTGTAAACCAATGGCAAAGGCTCCTAAGAAGGCACCACTGGCAGCTGTGTTTTCTTTATGCAAAGGTGGCTGGTGTGGGACGGAAATAGCACAAAGCTTGCTCTTAGAAAACATGTAGGCTTTATGTCCCTTTAAATAGACACCGATATAATGAACGCCCTTATTAAGATAGGGTTGAAGTTCTTTCAAAAGTACTTCTTCAGAGTGATAGTTAAAGCCTAGCGCTTCTAACTGTTTTTCGGTAAACATAAGGGCATAAGGTGTAGCCTCTATACAATTTTCCAGCAAAGGCCTTTGACCAGTAGAAACCAAAGTTTTAATGTTGTACTTTTTAGCCTCATTTATCCATGTAGCATAGAGTTTGGGATCAATACACTCTGGTAAATAACCTGCAATAACAAGTGTAGAGACTTGACTTAAATAAGTGCGAAGCTTTTGGGTCAGCTTTAAGGCACGCTTATTTAAATCTTCATGATATATTAACTGTTGATGTCCTGCTTGAAGGAGGTAAGTATCTGAACACTGCTCTAATAAAATTTTCATTTTATGAGGTGTCTCTACATCAGACCAGATAATATCCGACTTAATCTTGGCTTTATCTAAATAATGTTTGATATATTTTCCTGCAAATCCACCTAGACTGCTTAATAGTAAGGGCTCATCTTGAAGGACCTTGATGATTTCCGCACTATGAATACATTTGGATAAAATACTAAGAGAGACACAAGGAGCTTCAATTTCACAGTTTGGAAGCAATGTGTCAATTCGATATATGTATTCAATAGAGGGAAAAGGTGCTACTGTAATAATCATTCCATCAACCTGCCTTTTTATCTGTTCTTACTTCTATTTATTATAGTTATAGCACATTTTGATTTAAAATATCCACTATCTTTATAATGGAGTGATAAAAGGTGCTGCAAAAATACTGATTTGCAACACCCTTCTTAATCTTGTAGGAAACTTCGTATTCTACACTTTCACTACTTCGCGAACCAATACGTGTCCTATGGACACTTTTGTTCAATTAAGCTCTAAAAAGTATTTCGCTATAAGTTGGAAGTGGCCATATTTTTTCATCCACTTGTTCTTCAAGTGCATCAGCAACAACGCGTAATCGTGTCATACAAGGTAAAATCTCATTTTTAAAGAACTGAGCTTTTGCAAGAGCTTCTTTAATGTTATTACTTTCAGTTACTTTTTGATGTAGGGAATCAATGGCCTTTTTTAGTTCAGCAATATGCTGAGTTAAGTTTTCTAAAATAGCCATTTGGGCGGTGACATCAAAGTTACCTATATGCTTTAAAGTGTCTACATTCTGACCTACTAGTGTTGTATAGGTAATACATGCAGGTAAAATTTGCTTTGTTGCCATATCCAACATGGTTTTGGCTTCAATATTTATCACTTTGTAGTATTCCTCTAGCATAATTTCATAACGTGCATAAACTTCTGTAGAGGTATAAACTTGCATTCTTTCAAATAAGGAAATAGCATCTTCACAAACATAGTGAGGTAAGACATCCACTGTTGTCTTATAGTTTGATAGGCCTCTTCTCTTAGCTTCTTCAATCCACTCGTCAGAATAACCATTTCCATTAAAAATAATGCGTTGATGTTTATCATAGGTATCTTTAATGAGACGTCGAATGGCTTTATCCAAATCAGGCGCTTTTTCTAACTGATTGGCGAAGTCAGTTAATGCATCTGCTACAATAGTATTCATAATGGTATTGGCTTCTGCAATAGACTCAGAAGAAGGGAACATACGAAATTCAAACTTGTTGCCCGTAAAAGCAAAAGGTGATGTACGGTTGCGATCTGTTGATTCTTTTTTTAGTTTAGGTAAAGTGGAGACTCCCATTTCCATCATTTGGCGATGCCCCTCTACCACTTCTTCATTGTGGGCAAGGTGTTCAAGCATATTTGTTAATTCATCACCTAGGAAAATGGAAATAATAGCTGGAGGTGCTTCATGACCACCTAAACGATGGTCATTTCCAGCACTAGCTGAACAAAGTCTTAAAAGATAACTGTATTGATCCACAGCTTTTATAACGGCAGCTAAAAATACCAAGAAAATCTTATTTTCATGGGGATGTTTACCAGGTGAAAAAATATTTTTACCTGTATCCGTGGTAAGTGACCAGTTGACATGCTTACCAGAACCATTGATTCCAGCAAAAGGCTTTGCATGAAGAAGACAAGCAAGTTCATGGCGATTGGCTACCTTTTGGAGTACTTCCATAATCAGTTGATTTTGGTCACAAGCTACATTGGAGGTGGCAAAGATAGGTGCTAATTCATGTTGAGCAGGTGCTACTTCATTATGCTTTGTTTTAGAGGGAACACCTAACTTCCAAAGTTCTACATCTATTTC
>JAEYNQ010000230.1 GCA_023412455.1 Bacillota bacterium | reverse complement strand
TGTATAGCATAGCTTTTTTCATAAGACCTGCATCAGCTACTGTCTTACCATCCTCACTGATGGCACAAATGCCGTGTTCTACCATCTTACCGATATCAGCCAGTTCTTCCCCTTGTTGTCCCTTTGTGATGGCTCCAATAGGAAGGACATGAACACCATTGGCTTTAGCTGCCATAGCATGAATATATTCTACTACACACTCATTATCAATAACAGGCGACGTATTGGGCATACAACAAACAGTGGTAAAGCCTCCTCTTGCTGCAGCTCTTGCTCCACTTTCTATATCTTCTTTATGTTCAAAGCCGGGTGCTCTAAAAATGAACATGCATATCGATAAGGCCAGGAACCACCCATTTGCCTGTAGCATCAATGATTTGGTCTGCTTCCTTGCCTTGGGACTCACCAAAGGCTACCACCTTTCCATCCTCAATCCATAGAGAAGTCACTTCTTCTTGTTTTGTTTTAGGATTAATCACTAATCCTCCTTGAATACATAATCTCATGGCTATTTTCTCCTTTCATGTAATTGTGCTAAGATGGCCATACGAATGGCAACACCATTGGTTACTTGTTCATCAATAACAGATACCCCACTGTCAATAAGCTCTGGCATCAGTTCGACCCCTCGATTAACAGGAGCAGGATGCATTAAGATGGCATCTTTTTGTGCCCCTTTAAAACGCTCTTCATCTAAACCATAAAGTTGACTGTACTCTCTGAGGTTAGGGAATAAGCCACCCTTTTGTCTTTCCAGTTGAATCCTTAAGCCCATGACCACGTCGGCCCCACTTAGGGCTTCTTCTATAGAATTGGTCACCTTACAACCTAGACTCTCCATACTCTTAGCAGTTAAAGTACCAGGACCCGCTAAAGTGACATCTGCTCCTAATGTTGTTAAGGCAAAAACGTTAGAGCGTGCCACACGACTATGGGCAATGTCCCCTACAATGGTTACCCTTAAGCCCTTGAAGCCTCCCTTTTTCTCATAAATAGTGTAAAGATCAAGGAGTGCTTGAGTGGGATGTTCGTTAGCTCCGTCTCCTGCATTAATAACAGAGGCCTTTACATTTTTAGCTAAAAGATGTGCCGCACCACTCATACCATGACGGATAATCATATACTCGATTCCCATTCGGTCTAAGGTAATGCCCGTGTCCACTAGTGTTTCTCCTTTTTGCACACTACTTGTGGCAATTCCTAAGTCCACTACATGAGCGCCTAGGTAAAGGCCTGCCATATTAAAAGCTGTACGTGTACGGGTACTATTTTCATAAAAAAGAGTAATGATACTTTGATTTTTTAAAAGCTGTAATTTGTCCTTTTCGCCTGTAACAATGGGTTTCATTTCTTTAGCAAGCTCTAACAAACTCATGATTTCTTGCCTCTCTAATCCTCTTATACCCAGTAAATCTTTATTGTGTAGCATGACACACCTTCCTTTAAAAATATTTTTCTGACTAAAAGAAAAGGCAATGAAAAGATAAGCCAGCTTATCTTTTCATTGCCTTTAAACGAAAAAAAGAAACAACGATTTGTAAAGCATAAGTCCCGTTACCTATGCTCCTTACAAAAAAGTGTGTTTCTTTATTTTTATACTGATTGTGCAGTTTGTCTACTAATTCTCTCATTGTTTTCTCCTTTTTGGTCTCTCTGTACCAATCTTAAAGGTGTATTAATATTTAATTTTCTGTGTAATAGGATAGCATAACCCTTATGAGTTGTCAAGTTATTTTCTATTCTTCTACTTGACCTAACATTTTATATATTTTATAAAAGTCTAATTTAGATACTGTTGTATAACTGGTCTTGTCTAAATCTCCCACCACAATAGAATCCTCATTCTCAGAAAGAGGACTTGGTATTCCATTGGTATATTTTATATGATGACTGAGTGTATGCTGTGCCTTATCCACCATTTTTATCATTTCAATCTCATCAGCATAGGCTAAAGCTAAAGCGGCACTTGGAAAAGGAGTACCCTTCCAAGATATGCGTAAACCATACATACTGATGTTGGCTGTTGAAATGGCACTAATCTGATAAAGTTCTTTAATTTGTGTTTCACTGAGCATATGAAATTCATCCACTACAATGTAATCGTAATTGTCACTAATAATCTCTCGAATAGGCAAGGACTCTTCTGACTTTAATAAAATATCTGCCTTTACTTTATCTTTAATGAGTCGACTACATATGTATCCACCATCCCGTGTATCTAACTCGGGTTTAATGACAAGTGTTTTGAGATTCCTGACTTTTAAATTTTGAACCTCTGCAATAGCCCTTGCTGATTTAGAAGAACCCATAACCCCCACTGTTACCTTAAAAAAGCCCATTTGATCTTCTCCTTTTCTGCATTTTCTCTTATGTCTTCACCTTATACTATACTTGATTTCTATGGATTAAAAAAGAGTTTCTCCATCCTCTAAGGCCTTCCAAATGCCCTGCATTCCTTGAGGGACTTACCGGTCAGCTCTTTTTAAAAAATTTGTCTCTTTCTGCAAACCCTGTCTCATTATAATAGGCCGTCTGATTAAGTACCTCACAGACAGCAAAATCCCCTTGAAAACTAAACCGGGTCAAGGAGCCTGGGTCAATTTTAAAATGCCAATGGAGTTCATGACTCCCACCTATTAAATAACTTATACAGTTCCTAAGGGTCCCCCCATGGGCACAAAGCAAAATCGTCTTTTGAGGAAGCTTGCATAAAGCTTGAAGTCCTTTTATATGGCGAGCATAAGAAGTGATAAGATTTTCTCCTCCTGGAAAAGTATAGGTTCCCCCTTCCTCTAGCATCTTTTGAACTTCTTGAGGTGTGGTTTGCTGAATGGTCTTAAAGTTTTTTCCTTCAAATTTCCCAAAATCAATTTCACAAAAAGCTTCTTCTTGGCAAATGGGTAACCCTTTCTTATGGGCAAGTCCCTCTACCGTCTCAAAAGTCCGTAAGGAGGTACTTGTATAAATAGCATCTAGGGGCTCATCTCTCAAAAAAGCTTCTAAGCACTGAGCCTGCCTTTTACCCTCTTCACTTAAAGGACTTTCTGAACGCCCTAAATAAAGCTGTTTTTTATTGGCTAAAGTTTCACCATGTCGTACGAGTAAAAGTGTTTCCATCATCAAGCTCCTTTATTTATAGTCTCATCTTCAGTCCTTGAATAAGCCTTACTCTAAATAAACAGTAAGAGCGTTAAAATGTCTTCGTAACGGGAAGAACTATAACGAATGGTATATTCTCCAACCTGTTCTGCTCCAGGATAAAAAGAATACTTATAGGCATCTTGATGGTTTTTAAACTCTACCTTAAGTTCATATTTTTCAACTGAAAATGTGGTAAAACTTCCAATGGCCTCCACGGCTTTTTTAGCCATCTTTTGAATACGGCTTATAGCTAGGTCTGGATGAATACTTACAACAGCTCCTCCAAAACCTTCTTGAACAGCCACCGTTTTTATTTGTCCATCAAAAGCTTTTACCCTACGGATAAGTTCGCCATCACCACTAACGCCAATAACGGGTACCCCTATCCAATGGGCTGCATGGGTATAGAGCAAAAACTCATCCGCTTTTTGACCATTTAAACTTATAGAGCGTACAGCATCTATGGAAAGTGTATGGGCTAAAGGTGAACCGTTGGAATGACCTCCACTATGATAGCCAATGAAAAGGGCCCCATCAAAACTCTTATCAAGTCCCTCCACCATATTATAAGGATGATTACTCCAGCCTGAAAGAATCTTTACTTCTTTAGGAAGGAGTTGGTGAATAAGGTTTTTACCCTCCTCATGGGCATCCTTAACTAGAATAAAATCTACCCCTGCTTCTAATGCCCCTCTACAAGCAGCTGCTACTTCCTTAGTCATTTGCAATCTTGCCTTCTCGTATTCATTATTCCCTTTATGGGTTTCCTCCCAGCAAGAAATACCTGTAATCCCCTCTAGATCTGCACTAATATAAAGTCGCATCCTTATCTCCTCCTTTTCTCTCCTTATGTTCCTTGTCCTTAGTATAGCAAAACTTCTTTTAAATATCAAAAATAAACTTTTCCTTATCAATTGCTGATTTTTTCTAAAATAGAGTATACTATAACTAATTGTTAGAAAAGGAGTGAAATGTTTTGTCTAAAAATTTACCCAAAAGAAATGAAGTGCCTGAAAAGGATACTTGGAAGCTAGAAGATATTTTTGCAACCGATGCCCTTTTTTCTGAAACCCTTGCCCGTATCAAAGAAGAAATCCCTCCCTGTAAGAGCTATGAAGGAAACCTACTTCATTCCGGGAATGTACTTTTTGAATTTTTAAAGGTCCAAGATCACTTAGCTCAAGAGGTGAACAAACTTTATGTTTACAGTCATATGCGCCTGCATCAAGATGGTCAAAATGCTCTCTATCAGGATTTTGCCAACCAAACGGAGCTGCTTTCTGTTCAACTGTCTGAAGCATTAGCTTTTGTTCAACCTGAACTGAGTGGACTCACACCAGATAAGTTGCAAACACTTTGTGAAGAAGCACCTGCTCTTACCCTTTATACCCGTTATCTTCAAGAGATACTACGACAAAAGATGCATATCTTAGATAGTAAAACGGAAAGCCTTTTAGCTAAGGTCTCTGAACTGGCAGATGCACCCCATAATATTTTTGCAATGTTTAATAATGTGGACCTCAGCTTTCCTCTTATCAAAGATGATAAAGGTGAAGAAGTCCGCCTCACCCATGGGACCTACATTCCATTCTTAGAAAGCCGTAATCGAGAGGTTCGAAAAGGGGCCTTTAATGCCCTTTATGAAACCTATTCCCATTACAAAAATATGCTGGCAACTACTTTTGCTGCCAATGTGAAACAGTATGGGCTTTTTTCGTCTGTAAGAGGTTTTGAAACACCCCTTCATTATGCCCTTTCTGCCAATAATATCCCCACCAAGGTCTATGAGAACCTCATTACCACCGTCAATCAAAATCTGGACCTCTTACAGGATTATATGGCTCTTCGTAAAAATTTATTAGAAGTAGATACGTTGCATATGTATGACCTCTTTACCCCTATGGTCAAAAATTTTGAACTAAAAATCTCTTACGAAGAAGCTTGTGACATCATCCTAAAAGCACTGGCCCCTCTTGGAGAGGACTATATTGGGCGTGTGAGACAAGGTTTTAATGAGCGTTGGGTAGATAAGTATGAAAATGAAGGGAAACGAAGTGGGGCATATTCTTGGGGGTGCCATGGTATTCCTCACCCCTATATCCTTATGAACTATGTGGATAATCTTTCTAACCTCTTCACCTTAGCCCACGAAATGGGTCATGCTATGCACAGCTATTATTCCCACAAGGAGCAACCCTTTATCTATAGTGACTACTGCATCTTTGTAGCTGAGGTAGCTTCTACTGTGAATGAAGCGCTTCTTATGCAATACCTTTTAAAGACCGTTACAGATCCTCTTTACAAAGAATATCTATTAAATTATTTTATGGAGCAATTTAAATCCACCTTATATAGACAAACCATGTTTGCAGAGTTTGAAAGAGATGTACATCTGATGAATCAAGAGGGAAAAACTTTAACGAGTCAGCTTCTTTGCTCCCACTATTTGTCTTTAGTAAAGAAATACCATGGAGAAGGAGTTAACGTGGATGCGCTCATTGAAAATGAATGGGCACGTATCCCTCATTTCTACACACCTTTCTATGTGTATCAATACGCTACGGGCTATTCCGCTGCTATTGCCCTTTCCACGCGCATCTTAGAAGAAGGGGAACCTGCTGTAAAAGATTACCTTCATTTCTTAAAAGGGGGATCTTCTAAAGATCCTATTGATCTCTTAAAAGCTGCTGGAGTAGATATGAGTACCCCTCTACCTATTGAAAAAGCCCTCCATACCTTAAAAAAAGTGATGGAAGAAATGAAGTCTTAATTTTCAAAAGTGTCTTTCTTAGAAGGACACTTTTTTGTTTATCTTCAACAAATAGTATTTTTTTACTTTTATTTTTAGGAGCTATTCCTCCATTGAATTTTAAAAACTGAAGTGGTATGATAGTTGAAATATATTTTTAGGAGGCTATTATGAGAAAACGTTACTCTCTTTCCGATGTCACTGAAAAACTGGTATTGACCGCCAAAGGAGAACTTCCTGCTGAGCTTGTCATTCAGAATGGTACCCTTATTAATGTAACAACGGGTGAATTCCTACCTCATACGGATGTGGCTATTACCCATGGGCGCATTGCCCTTGTAGGGGATGCTCGTCATACCATTGGTCCTCATACAGAGTGCATTGATGCCACAGGCCTTTATATTTCACCTGGTTTTATGGATGGCCATCTTCATGTAGAAAGTAGTATGTTAACGGTTAAAGAATACGCTTCTGCTGTAATCCCTCATGGGACCACTGGGATTTTTATGGATCCCCATGAAATTGCCAATGTGTTAGGTATGAAAGGTGTGGAACTCATGATTCAAGAAGGTCAAGATGTTCCTCTTGCTGTCTATACCACCCTACCAAGTTGTGTGCCTGCTACACCAGGCTTTGAAGATACAGGTGCCCTATTGGATACCCCTATGATAGAAGAAGCTCTTTTAAAAGACACCATTATAGGTTTAGGTGAAATGATGAATTTCCCTGGCGTACTTCATGCTGACCCTGAGGTCCATCGTGCCCTTAAAGCCACATTAAATGTGAATAAAACCATTACAGGTCACTATTCGATACCCGAAACTGGTGCTGGTCTCAATGCCTATATTGCTTCAGGTGCCCGTTGTTGCCATGAGACTGTTCGTAAAGAAGATGCCTTGGCTAAGATGCGCTTAGGGATGTATGTCCAAATACGGGAAGGCTCTGCTTGGCATGATTTAAAAGAAACAATTCGTGCCATTACCGAAGAAAATATTGATACACGTTTTGCAACCCTTGTGAGTGATGATGCCCATCCTCATACCCTTGTCACACAAGGACATATGGATCATATCATTCGCCGTGCTATGGAAGAAGGTGTTCGTCCTATGACAGCTATTCAAATGGCTACCCTCAATGTGGCAGAATGTTTCCATCTCAGTCGTGACTTAGGCAGTGTTACCCCAGGGAAATGGGCAGATATTAATTTACTGAGTGATTTAACAAAGGTCAAAGTAGAGAAAGTCCTATTTAATGGGGAATTAGTAGCTGAAGGGGGTCAACTTCTCCAGCCCCTTCCCAAAACCCACTACCCTAAGTTTGCTAAAGAGACCATGCATATGGCAGGTCCCCTTCAGCCAGAAGATTTTCAAATTAGCCCACCAAAAGGTTATAGCCTATCTACTATACCCGTTCATGTTATGGCTATCCAAGAAGCCAAAGTGGGGATTCTCGCTCAGATTCATGAGATGACCATTTCTGAAGGTCTCTTACAAAATGACCTTGGCCGAGATCTCTTAAAGGTAACCGTTATCGAACGCCATTTAGGAACTAATGGCATGGGAAAAGGCTTTGTCACAGGCTTTGGACTTAAAGAAGGTGCTATTGCTTCTACTGTGGCTCATGATGCCCATAACCTCCTGGTATTAGGAACCAATGATGACGATATGGCCCTTGCCGCCAATACCCTGGCTCAAGTAGGAGGGGGGATGGTTGTTGTCAAAAACGGAGAAGTTCTAGCCCTTAATCCTCTTCCAGTAGCTGGCCTTATGTCAGAAGATAGTGCCCAGGAAGTTTCTGAGCGGGTAGCAGAAATTGATGCTGCTTGGCAATCACTAGGCTGTCATAAAATCTCTCCTTTTATGACCATGGCCCTTATCTCCCTAGCTGTCCTTCCTGAACTACGTCTTACGAATCGTGGTCTTGTGGATACCGTTAACTTCCAGTTTATGCCCCTCTTTGCCCATGAAAAAGCATAGCATTTTTTGCCTTTCCTAAAGGAAGAAGCCTTCTATTACTTTAATCCACAACCATATTTCAAAATAAAACTTAAACTTATAAGAAAAAGTAAGATAAGTCCTATCTTTTTAAAACGATTACACCTATTTTTTCGCCGATTCCATGACCATAATATAAGAGTGACAAGGATAGGTAAAAAAACATAGGTGTTAATCCATAATGCGACATTACGATACCGCCACCAGTTTGTTATTTCCTCCTTAAAAATATTCATTCCAAAAAAACCTGTAGCAAAGGTGGGGAGTACTAACGCTGCACCTACAATCGTTAAAATCTCTACCTTTACTCGGGAGTTGGATTGCTCTATGAGCATGGCATATTGATGTACTTCATTAATTTCAAAATCTAATTGTTGAAGTTCTTCTCCTATTTTAAACTGCTTAGAAAGGCTCTCATAAATCTGAGCTCCTTCTGTATCTTCTGTAATTTCTTTAAAGTAAAGCTGATTAATAAATTGAATATAAATCTCATATAAACTCTTAATAGCAGGAACAAGTTCTTCTGGTGGTAAAGCAGATACTCTGGAAATCTCTGTGGACAAATTAAGGAGCGTAGTATGTTGCATAACGACTAAGGTAATCATTTGGTCATAAAGTTTCATAGCTGGTACATGTTGAACGAGGCAGAGAAGAGAAAAGCGGCTCATGCCATAAATGGCATTTTCTGTTTGTAAGTAGGTATTAATTCCCAGGCTTCTTTTCTCTTCTGTCTGCAAGGTACTGATATGTTTTTTATTATTATCTAAGAAAGCCTCTAATGCCCTAAGTACCTGTTGCTCTCTTTTTATCTGCTCCACTAAAACTTTATTTTTATAGAGGCAAAGTGAAAACATTTGATTACCTAAAACAGGCTCAATTAATAATTTTTTTCCTTTATCTCTTTCTTCCTTCCCAATAAAGGGTTTCCCTAGAATCCCTAAGATAAGAGGTGAAATGCTGACTACCTTTTGATGGTAATCCTCCTTAAAAAACTCTTCTAGCTTATCATGGGCATTAAGTTTTATACGGATCCCATCAGGAAAAAGCTCTTCTCTTGCCTTTTCTAAGGGTAACATAGGTGGATAAATGCATTTACTAAAGCTATTAATCCTTTCTATTTCCTCCAGTTCCTTATACTGCTTATTGCTGACTTCTATAAAAAGAAGACCTATACCTGTTTTATAAAGCTTCAGTCTCAATCCTGTTAAGCTCAAATCATATTCTTTTCCTTCTACTTGAACAATAAAATAATTGTCCTTTTCCAATTGGTTATATTCATAATTACGTACAATAATAGGCCCCTTATTCAAGGTATAAAGTGCTGCCCGAATCGGCTTATAATAATAGACGAACTCATTATAATCCTTATCTTCCTGTACCTTTTGATAAATAAGCTCCCAATTATTTAGCTTTTCAAAGACAGAATCATTTATCTGACGTTGTGGAAGAAATAAAGCAGTCTTTCTCTTTCCTACAAGCTTCCACGTAAAAGGAAAAATAAAAAGATGCTGACTAATCACTGTTTTATCCATAAAAAGACACCCTACTGTTTTTACACATAGGGTGTCCTTATTTTTTTCTTTTTATCCTGCAAACTCTTTAAGCCCTCCTTGGTGTCTTCCTCCACTCTATGGAACGACTTACTACACCAAAAATAACAATCATTCCTCCTAAAAGGGTATAAAAGCTAGGCACTTCTCCTTGTACTAACATCACCCAGATAGGACTTAAAACAGGCTCAAGTATCGGAATAAGCACACCTTCCAAGGCGCTGACATGAACAATGGCTTTACTATAGAGAATATAGGAAAACCCCAGTTGAAAAACACCTAGGAATAAAACACCTAAACCGTTGAAGGTCGTCCATTCCAATTCTCCCATAAAAGGTAGGGCGATGAAAAAGGCCAGCATATTTCCCCAAAAAACACCTTGTAAAGGATCATTCGCCTTTTCCATTTTTAGAAAAACACTCATCAGTGCAAAAGCCACACCTGACAGAATGGACAAACCATTACCTAGTGCATTGCCACCTTTTAAACTCTCAAAAAAGAAGAGCACCATGCCTCCTAAAATAACCACAATAGAAAAAACATCCTTCTTATGTACAGGTTCTTTAAGTAAAATAAAAGCAAAAAAAGCCGTATATATAGGTGCTGTATACTGTAATAAAATGGCATTGGCTGCGGTTGTCAATTTGGTGGCCATTACAAAAAAAAGCACCATCCCTGCATAAGAAAAAATAGCTCCTACTCTTGGCCAAGTAAAATGCCTATTGGGTGGCTTTCTCATAAAACATAATATCGTTAAGGCAGCAATTAAACTTCTTATACCTGCTACCGCCATAGCATTCCAGCTTATCCCCTTAATTAAAACACCACTTAAGCTCCACAAAAAGGCCGTTACAAGTAATAGCCCTATTCCACGCTGATGATTATTCTTCATATGTCTCCCCATCCTCTGTCTTAGTTATTCCTAATAAACTTATTATAGAGAGTTTATCTTTATTTTGCAATCTTCTTCCCCCAAAATGAGAGGAGGTTATCCTCGAATCAGGATAACCTCCTCTCACACTTTAAATGCTTATCTGCAGTTTTTTGAGCTATTAGATGAGCTGTTATTAGAACTGTTATTAGAACTGTTAGTAGAACTGTTAGTAGATTTATTACTGCTTCTACTTGTCAACTCATTGCTAGCTTCCATATTGTAGGATTGTTTATTCGTTTGATTATTGTTTGCTTTGTTTGTTGCATTATTTGATGATTTGTTTGTTGCCTTGTTTGATGATTTGTTATCCATAATAAGCCTCCTGT
>JAEYNQ010000216.1 GCA_023412455.1 Bacillota bacterium | reverse complement strand
GCCTTAAGAGTTCACTTTCTAAGTTGTAGCCTGTATCTTCAATGGCTTCTTGTGAAAAGGAAATGAGTGTTCCAAACTTATGAGCTTCTAACTTGATTGCTTTAAAGTTTGCTACTTGCTTACTATATTCTGCTAACTCCTGCATGGGCACAAATTTACCCAACTTATTAGCTTGTACAGGAATTTGATGCTTACTGTTGCCGAACCTTTCATGTCTTACTGCCCCATATAAAGGAGATACATAAGCAAGCTTGTCCAATATATAATCTGCAAAGGTGGTTTTGGCAATAGGTTGAGTAGATGCATTGCCTGAGCCGATAGCATTAGGTGATAGGGTGTGGGTAATATCTCTTAATTCTTTAGTGCCAATCTCTAACTCTTGGTCTACCTTTAAAGAACGGATCTCTTCTGATATGGACTTTGTTGCTTTTTCTTCTGGTGATGAAGAGACTGGCTTTTGGATAGTAGTCATTAGATTTCTTGCTTCTTCCTTAGCTTTGATGGTTTCATCTATTTGTTCAATCTCCTCTTTATAGCCATTAATTTGATTTAATTCTTCACTCTTGAAGGCTCTGTCTTCCTTCTCTGCTTCTTTCATAACATTTTCAATCTGTTCAATTAGTTTACTTCTCTTTTCTAGTAAAATTTTCATCTAGTATCCTTTCTAGTCCATCTTATTTATTCTTTAGTACCCATAACTTTGTATTGAGCAACTGCCTTTCTTTTAGCATCACCTCCTTTGAGGGTTTCTTTTTATTATCCACACCATCCCATTTGCACCTCTGCTCGTAGCCTTCTGCTCTCACTTGAACCGATGTAGCAATGTAGGCTGGCTCTATGGTCAGTAAAGAGACCTCGATTAACTCAATGTCTTCTAAGGTACGTTTGGCAATCGGCTGTTCCTCTTGCCATGAATCTTCTAAGGTTCTAAAACCAAACGACCACCCTTTCAAGTTCCCTTGCTTGGCTTCTTCAATCACTTCTTTATCGTGGATTACAGCCCTAGCATAAAGCCCTATATTATCCTCTCTAAGTTCTAGAGTCTGACTGGTGGTACTGGCTAGTTTATGCCTAACATCATGATTAAGTAACATATCAATATTTTCTGCTCTAGCTAATGCCTTACTAAATGTATCAGGCAACACCTTTTCAATAAACTTTCCTCTTTCAGAATAAAGCTCTTTGGAATAGCGATCTACTGCATTTACATAGCCACTTACTTCTAAAGACTCATCATTTCTCACCTCTATTTGTATTTTTCTCACCTCCTTTCATAGTGTTGGTGCCATTTTGCATCATATCTGCATCACTTTGCACCACATTGGTGCCTTGTTGTGTTACTTTGATGTTCGTATTAGGTGTGTAGATGTCTCCTGATGCAATATCCATTAAAACATCACCAAGACTGAGCTTCACAAAGTTAAGAGTTTCTATTTCATTTAAATCTTCTTCAAAACGTACCTCTGAAGGTGTCATAAAGCCATTTTTAAGAGCAATTTCATAAGCCTTAAAGCGTTTTTCTATATCTCCCTTGTTAAGCTGCTTAGTATCAAAAGCAAAGTAGTAGTGTCCTTTTTCTTCTGTAGTTAAAAGGCACTTATTAAGCATCTTCTCAAACTTATCTAGGATAGGAGTAATAGCTAACTTTACAAAAGCATCCCACACCTCCGAGGGAATAGACGAGTTAAACATATTGATGGGTACATTAAAAAGTTTGCAAATATCTGCATCAATGGCCGATTTACTTTCTATCATTTGCATTTCTGCCCCTGTTTGTTGGAGCTCATGGTAGGTGATACCCTCATTTAAGACAATACAATCATTATTTTTCTCATAGAGCCTTTTCCATGCCTTTTTAAGTTCTGCAATAGCTTCTGCTGTTAGCCTTCTTGTACTTTGAAGTACTCCACGCTTACCACCACCATTACCCATTGTTCGTGAAGTATATTCCATATTATCTAAGGCCTGCTTAAGGATAGCATTACATTCAGCTACAATTCCTTTACCCTCTATACCATTTAGGGTATTTTTAGTGCATATCATAAACTGGCTACTATCATAGCTTTGTCCTTCTATAAGGATAGTTACCTCTTTAAGGATGGCTCCTGGTGAGAGAAGTAAACTAATTTTATTAGTAGGGATATAGTGTAAGGCTTGTTGTTCCCTTCCTAGTCCTTGGCCCTCTATATAGACATAGCAATTACCTTCTAATAAATAATCCCTCACCATTGCTTTTTTAAGCTCATCACCTGTCATAAAGGCATTAGGCTCATCATTTAAAAGAATGGTTCTGTAATCTCCTTTTACTTCCTCCACACTGCCCTCATATTCCCTATATAGCTTGATTTCTAAGTTGCCTATAGTATTTGCAATAAGTTCCACATTGGCATATACAGAGGATAAACTGAGAGCTTTCTCTCTATTTACATAATCTTTAGGGGTGTCCTCTTCTGTTCCTTCCAGATGGAGATCCAGTTCCTCAGGCTTTACTTCTGTATTTCCTTTAGTAAACAAATTTTTGAGTCCCATACTCCTCCTTCCAACTAAAAAACCTGAACCACAAAGTCTTCTTGAAGCATCTCCTGTTCTTGCAAGTACAGGGCATTAATAAGTGTTAGTGATAGGTAACTATTTGAGGTTATCTCCAAGTTTTCCCCCACTCCATACGGAACGTGAGACTTTCACCTCATTCCGCAGTCCAACAAATTTATACTACTTTTATTAAATTGTTAAATTTCCTACTAGCTTCCTTAAAGAATTTACACGTTTTAAACCTTTTTCATCCAAACCTATTTGTTTTTGATATTTCTCTATTGTTTCAGGTTTTGTAGCGTGAATCAATTTGTGAGCATCACTACAAATCCAAGTCAGATTTTTGTATTCATCTGTTCCACCAAGTGATTTAGGAACTTTATGATGACATTCCATATCTCCAATCCTTAGACTCTTTCCAGTAATGTAACATTTCCCTTGTTGTCCTATTATCAGGGAAATTTTATTATCTGTAAGTTCAATAGCCTCTGATTTATATTCACACTTCAATAAATGCTCTATTATATGATCATAACCTCTGACTTTATTATATATTAGTTGCCTTCCCTCTTCTGTATAACTATTAATCTTTTGATTAAAACACATAGGAGGTTTTGTCTTACATCCGTATATAGGAAATATACTTATATTCTTTATGGTTTTGATTTTACCCTTATAACTTCCATATAACCTAGTATAGGTCTTAGAAAATCCGGGTTTGTTGGTTATATAATTCCTCAATCTTATATCTAAGGTTCGACTAACAATAAAACTAATTAATCCAAAATCCAAACTAACATTAGTAGCAATATTATAATAATTGTGGTTTCCTAATATAATGCTATTAAGCTTCTTAACCTCTTTTTCACTACATTGTTTCTGTATAATTTTTATTTGCATTTTTATATTTTTAATTGTATTTTTCTTAGCCTTATCACTCATATTACTTTGACAAACATATTTTTTTCTTTTAAGTTTAGCTTTTAAATAAAATCCTAAAAATTCAGTATGCTTTTTCCTAACATTGGTTATTTTTGATTTCTCAGGACTTATTTCTAGTCCTAATCTTATTTTGAGCCATTGTTTTGTTGCATTAAATATTTTTTGAGCTGTTTTGTAGTCTCTACAAAATATTTTAAAATCATCCGCATATCGTACAAGCCATATTTCCTTAAGCGCTGTTTTTTTCATTGCAGCATATTTATTTAGCCCGCAATATTGATGCCTTGTTTCAAAAGATTCCCATTGGGAACTTATCCACCAGTCAAATTCATTTAACACGATATTGGCTAGAAGAGGACTTATAATACCTCCTTGAGGAGTCCCTTTTGTAGGTATACCTATTCCTTGTATTTCTGATTTTAAAATTTTTCCAATAATACTAAGTAGATTCTTATCTTGTATTCCCATACACCAAAGTTGTTTCTTTAGTTTTGCATGATTTACATTATCAAAAAAGCTTTTGATATCTATATCAACTACATAATGAAGTTGTGCTTTATTCATAAGCTGCATACACCTAGCTATTGCATGGTCTGTTGATCTATTAGGTCTAAAACCATAGCTATGTTTATAGAATTTAGCTTCACATATCGGTTCCAAAACTTGTTTTATACATTGTTGAATTATCCTATCATCCATACATGGTATTCCCAGTGGTCTCATTTTACCATTAGGCTTTTCTATCTCTACTCGTCGAACACTTTTGGGATGATAATTTTGTAATTTCATTTGAAAATACCTAACCATCTTATCAGTGTCCCACTTCTTGTAATGTTCAATAGTGATTTTGTCTGTACCTACTGTATTAGAACCATGATTTCTTTTTATGCTCCTATAAGCTAATAAAATATTTTGTTCATTAGTAATATATTTCATTAAATCTCTAAATTTATAGCCTGCATTTGATTTTGCATACAACTCATCAAAAATACTTTGCATCTGATAGTATTCATTATTTCTGAGTGACTGTTTTTTCTTTAGTTTTGCATTGTACATTTTAGTCTGCGACCCCTCCTAATTTTCAGGAGTTTGCATCTCTTAGTCTTACTCGAACCTAAAATATTATTTAAAATTTAAGTTTTCGTATAAAATTTGTCTTGTGGCTATTGCTCCACTTTCATTACAAAAGTTCCTTTGCTCATGCCACTACATTCATTCAGATAAAAATAAGTTATAGTTTTCACCTTTCCTTATTACTGTTTCATTGGCAGTAAAACCTCCACATTCTGAACTTCCCTTGTTCCATTATTACTATCTTTACATATATCCTTAGGTCGTTAGTCTAAGCCTGCAAGCTAGATAGTGCCTTTAACACTATATGGTCTTTCATATAGCAGAATTTTACTTAACCACACTTGCAACACTTTATCTGTGTTATATCCATTTCTGAATATTCATGGTATAGACCCGTACATTCCTAACTTCGTCAGCTTTTTATAAAAGCATACTAACCATAGATATTTTATAGACCCTAGATCTATATCACACGACTGCCTCCAGTTCGGTTTTCCTCAACGTGATAATTTCACTTGTTAGGGTGATTTCTAACCGTTTTAACGAGCTTCTTACCTCAAATTATTTACTTAATTTGACGCAAGTCGTAACTTTGGGATGGCATTTCAAAGCGTTACCTTCTCATTCTACCAATCGTAATAACAGTTCTAATAGACCAAAATCTATTAGGCTAGTTTTGTTTGTTATCCTGCGATAACTTTTGTCTAGCAACAAGTCGCACCTGCCACCATATCAATCTTGCCAGTTGATTTCTTCTTATTGACGTATCTGTTCAGGTTGGTATCATATAAACACCTTGCATTTGCAAAGTTAATTTCTAATAAACGGTTATTTTCATAACCAAATTGCTCATTTAAAACAAGCTCTTCTAGTAATTTTGTAGGACTATGTAATACACTTGAATGCTGCTTAATCTCTGTAGTTTCATACCCATTACTTTCTAGCGTTTGTGCTGTACTCATGCAATTGTAGCGATCGAAACCTATACCCACAATTCTTACTCCGTATTTATCCTCTAGGCCCAATATAAAACTTTCTATAAAGCCATAATCTACTACATTCTCACCACAAGCAAAGCAATTCCCATTTCTTATCATGGCTCTATAATCTACTTTTTCTATCCTTGTCTTTTCGTCTATTCTGTCCGCTGGGATAAAGGCCCATGCCTTCGCATAAACCTTTCCATTCTCCTCAGTTACCATCGCTACTGAACAGTTATCCGTTGTCATAGCAAGGTCAATACCTAAAAAAACATTTTTACCACACCACCCCATAGGATGCTCCAGTCTGCACTTCCTTAGGGATTCCGTTGGAATATATATTTCTCCAATCATGCCATCAAGCCATATATTAAGATGCTTACACTTAAAGGAGGTTAGCTTAGCTCCTCCCATTTCCAGTGCCTTTTTATATTCGCTTTCTAGGTATTCTCTACCATCTTCTAGGGTACTCTGCAGGGGATTAGCTTTCATAAAGTTCTCTACTGTCATTTCATCTCCATCATCTAGGCTATAGAGCATAGCAAATAACTTTTCATCCTCCACAATTCCATCAATGACCTTTTTGCTGTAATCAGTCCATTCTAAGAAAGGGTTTTGGGTGTTGGGATAGCTTGTAGAAATTAGTATTAAAAGCCTATTTTGTACCGATAGCATACCAGAAGTCATAGATTCGATGAGATAACCATCTTTTGCAGCACCTACCTCATCTATACATGCAGCCGAAACACGTCTACCATCCAATGTATTTGCATCACTAGAAAGCGCCTTGAGTGTATTCTGATTTAATTTACAGGTAATCACATCTCTCTTAATATCAAATTTATCTCTAATAATAGGACTACTCTCAAGTAGTTTCTTAGTTTCTCCATATACAATTTTTGCTTGGTCTCTTGTATTTGCACAAAGATAGAACTCAGAATACTTTGGTTCCAGTATCATTAAAATAATCATGATAAGAGCCGCGTTACAACTTTTCGAATTTTTCCGACTAATCCACAATAAACAAATCTCATACCTTCTCT
>JAEYNQ010000196.1 GCA_023412455.1 Bacillota bacterium | reverse complement strand
CCTATTAAAAATTTAAAAAAAGTTAAGTAATACATTTTTAAGCGTTGGAGATGTATCACTTAGAAAGGATTCGTTATTTTCTTATGTTTAAAAAATTCTCACTGAAACAAGTGGATATTTGGTTAATGCTCCTCATGTTTGTCTTAACGGGTATTGGTGTATTAGCTATTAGTAGTGCAACAGCTTCTTATGGCGATGAGGATCTTGTAAAGAAACAGCTTATATTTTTTGTGGTTGGGTTGGTTATGATGCTGGTGGTAATGAGTATCGATTATCATGTGTTAGGTGACTGGTATCTAGTGATTTATATCTTTACCCTTTTAGTTCTTGTTTCTGTCTTCTTCTTAGGAAAGGATGTTAATGGAGCAACAAGATGGATACAAATAGGTTATTTTCAGTTTCAGCCGTCAGAGTTTGCAAAGATATCCATCATTTTATGTGGGGCGAAACTCATTGATAAGTACAATAAGAAGATTAATCGTTTATGGCCCATAGCTATAATTGGGGCCTTTTACTTTATTCCTTTTATACTTATTAATCGTCAACCTAATTTATCAACCAGTATTGTAGTTGTTATGATTTTAGTCATCCAGTTATTTGTAACTAAGTTAGAGTTTAAATACATTTTATCTGCTGTGGGAATAGGATTGATAGTTGTAACCATTGCTTTTGTTTACATCGTAAAGAACCCTGATCAAAAGTTAATTGCTGGTTATCAGAGAGACCGTATTGTAAACAAGATTCATGGGGGAGACAGCCTTAATGAGAGGTTTCAAACCAATCAGTCTATTCATGCCATTGGTTCAGGTGGACTTAAAGGAAAGGGCCTTTATAAAGGTTCCATCAGTCAGCTTAATTATTTACCAGAGTCTCAAAATGACTTTATTATTGCCGTTATTGGTGAGGAATTCGGTTTTATAGGTGCAAGCATTGTATTAGCTTTATTACTCCTTTTCATTTTAAGAGGCCTGTGGATTGCAAGAGGTGCACCTGATGATTTTGGAAAGTTTATTGTTATAGGTTATATAGGAATGATTGCAATGCAATCTTTTGTAAATATTGGTGTTGCCACAGACTTACTTCCTAATACAGGAATTCCAGTACCTTTTATTAGTTATGGTGGAAGTTCCTTATGGGCAAATATGATTGGGATGGGATTAGTTTTAAATGTAGCTATGACAAAGGAAGAAACAATGTTTTAAAGGAGGTTAGAGCGTATGAACGTCGCACTCATTGCACATGATGCAAAGAAAAAATTGATGGAGAATTTTGCAATTGCTTATCGTCATATCTTAGTGAAACACACCTTGTATGCAACAGGAACAACCGGAAGACTCGTAGAAGAGGCAACTAATTTAAATATTTATAAGTATTTAGCAGGTCATTTAGGAGGAGCTCAACAGTTAGGAGCGCAGATTGCACATAACCAAGTAGACATGGTTATTTTCTTAAGAGACCCTGTTTCTCAGAAACCTCATGAACCTGATTTAGGTAGTTTAGAAAGATTATGTGATATTCATAATATACCCATTGCTACTAATTTAGCTACCGCCGAACTATTAGTGAAAGCTTTAGAGAGAGGCGATTTAAGTTGGCGTGAAGTGATGCGATAAAAGACTTTTTTAAGTCTTTTTTTTATTTTGTAGGCTTAAGAATAAAGATTTTACTTGTCCCATATATATAGACTATAAAAGGGTCTGTGAGGTGAGGAGATGGGTGAAGTAAAAAGAAGAAAGCCTTGGGAAGAAGTTCCTAAAGAAGAAAGTGGTAATGTAGGGACTGTTTTCTTAAATCAATTACTTATTTGTGGTATAATAGGTATAGGTGCACTTTTTGTGTTCAATACTAATGATAGTGCCAAATGGAAAGGGATCTTTCAACAAGAGATCTCCAAGAATCTAAAGTTGGAGGATTTTAAACAGCTAGTCGATAAAAGTAATCAACTGATTCGTGACTATACCCTAAAAGAGAACTGAAAAAATACTGGAGGATAAAATGAATAAAGTCAATTTGTCGGATTCCCTTCTTCATACAGTCGATAAACCGGCTCGTTATATTGGAGGCGAACTAAATAGTTATAATAAAGCTATAAGGGAGGATACCCTTCGTTTTGCTTTTTGTTTCCCAGATGTCTATGAGATAGGAATGAGTCATTTGGGCATGCAAATTTTATATCATTTTTTTAATCGTAGAGAAGATACCTTTTGTGAGCGAGTTTTTGCTCCTTGGGTAGATATGGAAGAAGCTATGAGACAACAAGGCCTTCCTCTTTTTAGCTTAGAAACCCATAGTCCTCTCAACACTTTTGATTTTGTAGGCTTTACCTTACAATATGAAATGAGTTATACCAATATCCTTAATATGCTAGAGCTGGGGAATATTCCTGTTTTTAGCAAAGATCGAGGAGAAGGCGACCCTTTTGTTATTGTAGGTGGGCCTTGTGCCTATAACCCTGAACCTTTAGCAGATTTTGTAGATATTGTTTATATTGGTGAGGGAGAGGTATCTTATGATGCCCTATTTGATGTCTATAAAGCTTGGAAAATGGAGGGTGGAAGTCGAGAAGACTTTTTAAAACGTATTGTTTCTATCCCAGGTATTTATGTCCCTTGCTTTTATCAAGAAGTCTATAAAGAAGATGGCACGTTGTTAGGCCGAGTGAAAAACTATGAAAAGGCCCCAGACACGATTAAAAAGGTTATTGTAGAAAAAATGGATGAGAGCTTTTACCCTGAAAAGCAAGTGGTTCCTTGGATTCGTGCCATTCATGACCGTGTCACTTTAGAAATGTTTAGAGGGTGTATTAGAGGTTGTCGTTTCTGTCAAGCAGGGATGATTTATAGACCTGTTCGTCAAAAGAGCAAAGACATCCTTTTAGGTTATGCCCAAAAACTTTTAGATGCTACAGGATATGAAGAAATTTCTCTAGCCTCTTTAAGTACCAGTGATTATGATGAGTTGCCTGCTTTTTCGGAAGAACTTATGGGGATGTGTAATGAAGAATATGTGAATATTTCCTTACCTTCTTTAAGAGTAGACGCCTTCTCTGTCGACTTAATGCAAAAAGTACAAGAGGTAAGAAAAAGTAGTTTAACTTTTGCACCTGAAGCTGGAACTCAAAAAATGCGAGATGTGATTAATAAAAATATTTCCGAAGAGGAAATATTATCAGGTTGTCATATGGCTTTTGAAGGCGGCTGGAATCGTGTAAAGCTATACTTTATGCTAGGTTTGCCTTATGAAACAATGGAAGATGTAAAAGGTATTGCCACATTAGCTGAAAAGGTAGCTCAAACTTATTTTAGTGTAGATAAAGAAAAAAGGCAGGGAGGCTTACAGCTTGTTGTGAGTACCTCTTGCTTTGTACCCAAACCCTTTACTCCTTTTCAATGGGCAGCGCAAGATAGTGCAGAAAGCTTTATGACTAAGCATAATGTTTTACGCAATACCATTACCCGTAAGCAAATTCGATATAATCATCATGATGCCAAAACAAGTGTATTAGAAGCTGTTATAGCAAGAGGAGATAGACGTGTAGGGAAACTCCTTTATACCGCTTATAAAAAGGGCTGTACCTTTGATAGTTGGAGTGAGCATTTCTACGAACAAAAATGGCAAGAAGCTGCTGAAGAATGTGCCATAGATTTTGATTTTTATGCAAAACGTGAAAGAAGCTATGAAGAAATCCTTCCTTGGGAGCACATTGACATTGGTGTAACAAAACGCTTCTTAATGGCAGAAAACGAAAGAGCCAAGGCCGCAGCAACAACACCTAACTGTCGTGAAAAATGTTCAGGGTGTGGTGCCAATAAGCTAGGAAAAGGAGTATGCCATGAAAATTAGATTAAAATTTACAAAAGAGGGACCTGTCAAATTTGTAGGTCATTTAGATACGGTGCGTCTATTCCAACGTGCTATCAAAGTAGCAAAAATTCCAGTAGCCTATTCACAAGGGTTTAGTCCCCATTCACTCATTTATTTTGCACTACCTTTAGCAGTAGGAATGAGTAGTTGTGGGGAGTATTTAGACCTGATTACGGAGAAAGATGTAAATCCAGAAGATATTAAGAATCAACTCAATGCTATTTTAGTGAATGGAATAACCATTATGGAAGCTTTTATTGCACCAGATAAAAAGGATTCTTTGATGAGTTTAGTTAAAGCAGCGGACTATAAGGTGGTTATTCCTAAAAAAGATTTTCCTCATATGACCTATGAGGGGATTGAAGAGGAATTAGATAAACCTGCCCTATTGGTAGAAAAAGTAGGCAAAAAAGGAGTAAAGGAAGTGGATATCAAGCCAATGCTTTTAGGTAAAGAGCTGAAGGAAGAGGAAGACTTTTTTATTTTAAATTTAAAGGTGTTAGCAGGAAGTGAAGCCAACCTTAAGCCCGAGCTTGTTTTAAAGGCTATTTTAAAACAGTATCCAGAGAATTACTTCTTTGAGATGAGAAGAGAAGAACTCTATACTTATGAGGAGACTTATATTCCTTTAGAGTATTATGGGAGATAAGATGAAAAAGACTATTTTAATTGAGAAGAATAAAATACTTACCCGACTAGCTTTCCTTCAAGAAGGAGAGCTTATTTCTACGTACATTGATTCGCCTTTTGAACCTGATTTACAAAATAAAATCATAGTAGGACAGGTAGAACAGATTGTTAAAAATTTAAATGCTGCTTTTGTAGATTATGGAGAAGAAAAAAAAGGTCTTTTGCATTTAACGCAAATGCCAGAGTACTATAAGGAGAAGTTAAAGCAGGGACTTCGACTTCCTATACAGATTACTGGTGTTAATAAAGGAGCAAAGGGGAATAAATTGACGGCAAAAGTTTCGGTACAAGGACGTTATGCCGTTTGTCTACCTTTTGAACCAGGCATTAGCCTATCTAAGAAAATAAAGAATCCTATATTACGTGGGACTTTAAGAGAAAAAGTGCAAGCTCTATGTGATCGACCCTATGGCTTTATTATTCGTACAGAAGCCATGTCTTGTTCTGACCAAGATTTTGAACAGGAAGTTAAGGTCTTAATACGAAAAGTAGATGCCTTTATGCAAAGCAAAGACTATTTATCAAAGGGAAGCATCTTATATGAAGAACTTCCCATACCTATAGAATGGGTGTTAAGTAAGCTGACTTTAGAGGATGAAATCACTATTGTATGTGATGATGCAGCTTACCTAGAAGTTCTCAGAAAAGAGTGTGGGGATTATGGCTATGGAGAAGAAACGGTTCAATTTAAACACTATATAGAAAAAGAAAATCTTTTTTTTGTTTACAGCATTCAAAAAGAATGGGATAAGCTTTTTGAAAGGAAAATTTGGCTTAAATGTGGTGGAAACATCGTCATTGAACCCACAGAAGCTATGACGGTTATCGATGTAAATAGTGCCAAAGCTGTTGTTTCAAAAAATGCAAGAAAGGCTATTTTAGAACTGAATAAACAGGCTATACGAGAAGGTTTACTTCAAATTTTAAGACGCAATTTATCAGGAATTATTATAATGGATTTGGTAGAGATGCCCACCAATGAAGAGTGTGAAGAGGTTTATAGCTATGCCAAAAGAATCTTAGAAAGCTATGGTGAAAAGAAAACCATTGTCTATCCTCTCACAGAATTAGGCCTTTTACAGTGTGCACGGAGTAAAAAATATCTAAGTATAGGACAGAAGCTTTTAGAACCTTGTCCAACATGTGGAAAGAGAGAGGGAAAGGAGAATGCCCTTTATCAAGGTTTTAAGCTAGAACAAAAAATAAAAGAAGTTTATCGGCAAACAACTCAACGTCAAATGTATGTGCGTTGTGGGGAGAAGCTCTATACCTTTTTTAAAGAAAACGATCTCTTTACCCAGTTGGAAGAGACCTACTCGATGACAATATCTTTTGAAAAAGTAAAACATCTTCATGAAAACTCCTTTTTATGTCAATTTTACCCCTTTTAAATGTTGACAGTATCAATGAACTATGCTAGAATACTTAAGTGTTTTAAGCCGCACGAAGAGGTTCTAAACAGTCTTCAGAAGAAGAGTGTACCGTATTCGGCGAGTTTTCGGTTTAAGGAGGTGTACAAATGTACGCAATTATTGAAACAGGTGGCAAACAATACAAAGTTCAAGTTGGAGACAGCATTTGTGTTGAAAAATTAAATGTAGCTGCAGGTGAAGCAGTTGTATTTGACAATGTATTAGTTGTGGGTAAAGAAGATTCTTTAGCAGTTGGTACTCCATTTGTAAGTGGTGCAACAGTTAAAGCGGATGTTGTAGGCGACGGTAAAGGTAAAAAAATTATCGTATACAAATACAAATCTAAAAAAACTTACCACAAAAAACGTGGTCATCGTCAACCTTTTACAAAAGTTACTATTACAGCTATTGAAGCTTAAGCTCTATGACAAAGGTAACTTTGTATTATAAAGGGGATATACTTTGGCGCTTCAAGGTACATGGACATGCTGACTATGCTCAGCATGGTGAGGATGTAGTATGTGCAGCCATTAGTATGTTGACCATCAATACGGTGAATGCCATTGAATTATATACCCAAGAGCCTTACGAGGCACTAGGTGTAGATTCAACAAAGGGGCTTTTTGATATTGCATTTCCTAATCGCAAGTTAGGGCAGTATGAGAAGGATTCCGAATTACTTTTAAAAAGTATGATATTAGGTCTTAGGACTATTCAAGAAACGTACGGAGAAAAATATATTCAAATTAGAACGAAATAGGAGGTGGATTATATGTTACGTTTAGACCTTCAGTTTTTTGCTCATAAAAAAGGGGTAGGATCAACTAAAAACGGTCGTGACTCTGAATCAAAACGTTTAGGCGCAAAAAGAGCGGATGGACAATTTGTAAAAGCTGGTAATATTCTTTACCGTCAAAGAGGAACAAAAATTCATCCAGGTGAAAATGTAGGACGTGGTGGAGATGACACGTTATTTGCATTAGTAGATGGTCATGTGAAATTTGAACGCAAAGGTAGAGATAAGAAACAAGTTTCTGTATACCCAGTAGCACAAGAAGCATAAAGACTCTTAGAAGGTTTCAACTTTAGTTTGAAACCTTCTTTTTATGTACAAACTAAGGAGAGGAAGGAGTGATACTGTGTTTGTAGATAAAGTTAAAATATTTGTTAAATCAGGCAAAGGTGGCGACGGTCACGTTTCTTTTAGACGTGAAAAATATGTTCCTAACGGTGGGCCAGATGGTGGAGACGGAGGACGTGGAGGTCATGTTATTTTTGAAGTAGACCCAGGGGTTAATACCTTAATGGCCTTTCGACATAATCGTCATTATAAAGCTGAAAATGGTGAAGATGGAGGCAAAAAACGCTGTCATGGTAAGGACGGACAGGATTTAATCATTCGTGTACCACAAGGCACCATTATTCGTGAAGCAGAAACAGGCAAAGTGATTACAGACTTGCATGGGGTAGACCAAAAGGAAATCGTTTTTAGTGGTGGACGTGGTGGACGTGGCAATCAACACTTTGCTACAGCAACCCGTCAAGCTCCCCGTTATTCAGAGAAAGGACAACCTGCTAAAGAGTACTGGATTATTCTAGAGCTTAAGATGATAGCGGATGTAGGTCTTGTAGGGTATCCTAACGTAGGAAAATCCACATTACTTTCTATGGTGAGTAATGCACAGCCTAAAATTGCCAACTATCATTTTACTACTTTGGCACCTAACCTAGGTGTGATTACCAACTCATATGGCAAGCAATATGTCATGGCAGATATTCCTGGACTTATCGAAGGGGCTTCTGAAGGAATTGGCTTAGGGCATTCCTTTTTACGCCATGTGGAACGTACTAAGGTTCTAGTGCATGTTGTAGATGTAGCTGGAACTGAAGGACGTGATCCTGTAGAAGATATTTTTACCATTCAAAAAGAGATTCAACTTTATAATGAGGAGATTTTAAAGAATAAGCCTCAGATCATTGCGGCCAATAAAACCGATGTAGGTGGTTATGAAGAGAATCTACAGCGATTAGAAGCAACTTTTGAACCTCAAGGTATTCAGGTGATTCCTATTTCAGCAGCAGGCAATCAAAATCTACAAGACTTATTAAGGGAAATTGCCTTATTGCTAGAGAAGGTCCCCGATCATACCATTATATTTGAACCTGAATTTGAAGAAGAAAATCTTTCAGCAGATGGCCCCTTTACAGTTACTAAGGCAGATGAAGGTTATTATGTAGTGGAGGGAGTAGCCATCGAACGTATGATGGGCTATACCGCCTTAGATACTGAAAAGGGTTTTGCCTTCTTCCAGAAGTACTTACGCGATAAAGGGATTATTCAGGCCTTAGTGGATGCAGGAATTGAAGAGGGTGATGTGGTTAATATTTATGATTTAGAATTTGAGTATTTCAAATAGGAGATAAAAAATGATAAAAACATTAACAAGTAAGCAAAGAGCTTACTTAAAAGGATTGGCTCAAAAGATAGACCCTATTTTTCAAATTGGTAAAAATGGGGTAACACCTGAGGTGACAGAAGCGATTGCTTTAGCTCTGGAAGCGCGAGAGCTTATAAAAATAAGTATATTAAATAATTGTTTAGAAGATCCACGTGATATTTGTGAAAAACTTAGCGAAAGAACCCATTCTTTACCTGTTCAAATTATTGGTAAAAAAATTGTGCTTTATAAGCCAGCTAAGGAAAATAGGAAAATCATGCTTCCTTAATGGAAGTGTAAAAGGTTGCTAGATGAAGAAATAACATCAAGCAGCCTTTTTATAGCTTTAAGAGAAATCTGTACAAACTTCATTAAAGAATCGATTTTAAAGATTTAGACTGTCAAATTAGAAAAAATGGGTTATAATAAGAAAAGTATTTAGCTATATAACAAAGGAGAGAAAGAGTGTATGATTCCACAACGTGGTGCCACACACAAGTTAGCTATAATGGGAGGGACATTTGACCCTATTCATATTGGACATCTTGTAACGGCAGAGGAAGTAAGACATGAGTTTGATATTGATGAGGTGCTCTTTATACCAACAGGGCATCCACCCCATAAATCAAGTATTAATATGACAACCAGTGAACATCGTTATTTAATGGCCGTATTAGCCACTGCAGCAAACCCTAGCTTCAAGGTCTCTAAACTAGAGATTAATAGAGAAGGTGTGACCTACACCATTGATACCATAAAAGAACTTAAAAAAATGTATGGCGATGAAGTGAAGTTATATTTTATAACAGGGGCGGATGCCATTCATAAAATATTAACATGGAAAGATTCGGGAGAACTTTTACAAATTTGTGAATTCGTGGCCGTTACTCGGCCAGGCTATAATAAAGAAGAATTGCTGCATCAAATTGAAGAGCTCAAAAGAAAGTATGAGACAAACATACATTTTCTAGAAGTTCCAGCATTAGCTATTTCATCGTCAGATATTCGAAGACGTATAGAAGGGCAAAAAACTATTAAGTATTTAGTCCCTCAAGAGGTGGAAAATTATATAAAAAAATATAATTTGTATCGTTATGCCATTTGCTTAACACCAGAAGAGCGCAGTCAAATGTGTGATTATGTTGTAGGGCGCTTGTCTGCTAAACGTTATGCTCATACAAAAGGAGTTATTGAAATGGCTTTGGAATTTGCCAAGATTCATCAACTAAACTTGGATGAAGTTTTTTTAGCAGCCTTGTTTCATGATGTAGCTAAAGAACTTCCTATAAAAGAAAAAAAAGCACTATGTAGTACTTATGCCATTCCATTAGATCCTTTTGAGGAGCGACATATTGATTTAGTCCATGGAAAAATTGCAGCAGAAATATTAAAAAGAGACTGGCAGATTAATACACCTTCTATTTTACAGAGTATTGCTTCTCATACCATTGGGCGTCCACATATGACAGATATAGAAAAGGTCATTTATTTAGCAGATATGACAGAAGCAGGTAGAAGCCCTTATAAAGCCAAAGAGGAAATTCGCCAATTAGCCATGTATGACTTAAATAGAGCCATGTATGTGGCCTTGCGTTCGTCTTATAATTACGTAACCAATATATTAAAACAAGAGCCCCATCCCATTACCCTTTCATTAATTGAAGAGTATGCACCTTATTACACCAAGCAAGAAAGAGAGGAGGAGTAAGTAGTGAATTCAGAAATCCTATATCTTGCCCAAAAGATTTTTAATAGCATGAATAAGAAGTGTAGTGAGGAGATAGAGATTTTAGATGTTCATGAACTGACTCCTCTAGCTGATTTATTTGTTATTGCAACAGCTTCCAATGTGAAACATGCACAAGCCATTGCCGATGAGATAGAAGATAGCTTATTAGAAGAGGGGATGAGTGTCCGTCAAAAAGAGGGTTATGGGACAGCTAAATGGATTTTAATGGATTATGGTATGATTATTATCCATATATTACACAAAGAAGAGGCAGAATTTTATGGCTTAAATCGCCTTTGGAAAGATGCCCCTAAATTAGTCTTTTAAAGAAAAAGAGCGTACCCTAAAGAAAATAGGATACGCTCTTTTTAAGTAGAAGTAAGGAAATTTCTCTCTTATTTAAGGAGTTTATCTAATCGCAATTTTACCTTTTGTCGGCGTCGTCTTTTTTTCCATTTAGTGAAGAGAAAAAGAAAAATCACACTCCCACCTAGGCCACCTATTATGAGAAGAATCTTAAAAGAAGGGAACTGGAGGGGCTTTTCTGGTGTAGGAGTAACCGTTGTATAAGGCGAAGGAAGATAACTAATGTCTTGAATGATTAAATCATTTTTAGCTAATATTTGGTTATTGTGAAGATACTTAATTTCGCCTATGATACTTCCTTTGGTTGTCCCAAGGGTGAAATACTCTGGTAAATCTAGTTGGGTAGTTAAATCATGCTGTTTGATATCTTTACGCATTAAAAGAGAGAGAGGTTTTTGAACACCAATGCTCACATTGGCAACTTGATAAAGTTCCCCACTACGTATGCTGTAGAGTGGTAAAGTCTTTAAGGTGCTTTCAGGACTATGAAGAGACAGTGTGCGATAAGCATCAAAGCCATAATCAAGAAGGGCATTGGTATCAGCATACATCATGGCTTTACTATCTGCTTTTAAAATAACGGCGATTAATTCCACATCCCCTTGTTTGGCCATAGTGACTAAAGTATGCCTAGCAATATCGGTATAGCCCGTCTTACCGCCTATGACATCTTCACGGAAAAGCTTGCTATTACGTATTTCATTCATTAAGCCATGTTGTTGAGAGAGATACCGAATTTCATTGGTTTTATTGGTATAGGGAATTTGATACGTTTTATGTCCCATAATTTCTAAAAAATAAGGATTGGTGGATAGATAACTACCAATAAGTGCCATATCATAGGCACAAGTATAGTGGTTTTCATTATCCAGTCCGTGAGGGTTCATAAAATGCGTATTTTTAGCCCCCAATTCTTTGGCACGCTCTGTCATACGTATGGCAAAATCTTCGATTGTTCCACTGGTAGCCTCAGCAAGACCATTAGCTACTTCATTAGCTGATTCTAGAAGAAGACCATGAAGAGCTTGATCTACAGTAATTTGCTCGCCAACGTCCATAGCAATATGACTACTGCCTCTTTCAATACTGAAAATAGCTTCTTTTGAAAAAGTAATGGTATCTGTGGGTTTGAGATTTTCAATGGTTAATAAAGCTGTCATTAGTTTTGTAATACTAGCAGGGTAAAGAGTCTCTTCTGCATTTTTTTGATAAAGAATGGTTTTAGACTTAACATCCATAAGAATAGCTGCTTCTGCGCCCACTATAGGTGTACTATAAGTAACTTCTGTAGCTTGTAAAGGTGGCATACATAGACTTAGGATGAGTAGGCAAGGACATATTTTTGTCAAGAATTTAAAGTTCATTATTTTTTCGACCCCTTTCCATAAGCAATTATAACAGATATTTCTTGAATTATAAAAGGGATAGTGACTAATTTATTAAAAAAAGGTTAAGACTTTATGTAAGAGGTGACAAAATTAATGAAAATAGAAAAGAAATATCAAGTTGGAGGCGCCCTATTGGGTATAGGTCTCTTATTAGCGGTGGGTTATGGGGTACAAGTTGCTAAACGTCCTCTTGTAGAGACCTTTATTCAAGAGGAATCCTCTACAGATAAGAAGGAAGCAGAAATAGAAAAGCAAAAAGAACCCGAAGAGGAGGACATAGCAGACCTTCAGATCCTAACACAAACCACTAGTCCACAGCCTTCCCCCCTCCCATTACAAGAAAAGACAAAAGTTCCCGTCTATATCTGTGGGGAAGTGATTCATCCAGGTGTATATTATATGGAGGAGGGGGCTATTATCGATGAGCTTTTAAAACTTTGTGGGGGATTGACACCTGAGGCAGCACCTTATTATTTAAATTTAGCCAGTCCCATTATCCCCAATGAAAAAATAGTTGTGCCAAAAGAGGGGGAACAAATTGACAAATTCATTAATTCATATGAAAATAGAGAAGAGTACACCGTACAACAAGGAAAACAGGATACTCTTTCTAAAGAGGACTCCAAAGTTAATATTAATACAGCCAATGTAGTTGAGCTCCAAGCTTTACCAGGTATTGGCCAGGTTAAGGCACAGGCTATAATTAACTATAGACAGGAGAATGGTGCTTTTCGAAGTGCAGAAGAGCTTTTAGAAGTATCAGGAATAGGAGATAAGACTTTAGAAAAACTTAAAGCGTTAATTACACTATAAGTGAGGGAGGATATAGGATGAACAGCAAGATTTTGGTAGTTGATGATGAGAAGCTCATTGTTAAAGGAATTAAATTTAGTTTAGAACAAGAAGGCTGGGAAGTTGATGCTGCCTATGATGGAGAAGAGGCATTAACTAATGTTCGGAATGGTAAATATGATGTCATGATTTTAGATGTTATGCTTCCAAAATATAATGGGCTTGAAGTTTGTCAATTGGTAAGGGAATTTTCCAATATCCCTATCATTATGCTTACAGCTAAAGGGGAAGACATGGATAAGATTATGGGCCTTGAATATGGAGCAGATGACTATGTTACTAAACCCTTTAATATCTTAGAATTAAAAGCCCGTATTAAGGCTATTTTAAGAAGAACTACCCATACCGAGAAGGAAACCAACAAAAAGGTCATCGAAGTAGGTGAATTACGACTAGAAGTAAGTAGTCGCCGCGTTTTTATAAAAAACCAAGAAATTAATTTAACTGCTAAAGAATTTGATATTTTAGAGCTTTTTGCAACACATCCTGGGAAGGTTTATAGTCGAGACCAGTTATTGGATACGATTTGGGGACATGAATACCCTGGAGATGTACGAACAGTAGATGTTCATGTACGAAGACTAAGGGAAAAGGTAGAACCTAACCCTGGACAGCCAGAGTATATTTATACCAAGTGGGGGGTAGGTTACTATTTTAAAGATTAGGATGAAATGGTTTCAAAGTTTAAGATGGCGTCTTCTTGTTTTATTCTTTATTGTAAGTTTTATGCCACTTACTTTTTTCTCTTCTGTTTTACTCGGAAGAATGGAAACCTATTTTGTTAAGAAGGCTCAGTCTGAATGGCTGAGTAAAGCCAATCTAGTTGCCATACAAGCCAAAGAGGGAAATTACTTAAAAGATGCCAGTAACTATAATTATTTTTCTTCACGCATTGTAGAGATTAGTAAAGAAAAAGACTTTGACTGTCGTGTGTTAGTTGTCGATAAATATGGTTTTGTGGTAGCTGATTCAAGTTTTACAGCTCTTAATAAAACCATTATGAATAAACAAATTTTTGATGCTCTAAATAAGCAGGATAGTGCAGAAAAATATCAAGTTGGAGAGCAAACGGTTATTAATGCTGCTGTTTCAGTAGTGGATAAAACAAATAAGGATGAAGTACTAGGTGTTGTTATTTTATCAGGAAAAATTGATTCCGTTTATAAATCTTTAAATGATATGAAAAGTCAAATTTACCTACTTTCTTTAGTAACCAGTTTATTTGTAGGTATTTTATGCTTCGTTACCTCCTCTCTTATTACCAAGCCTCTTAAGACTCTTATGAAATTTGTACAAAGGATTACAACTGGACAATTGGACCAAAAGGTAGATGTAGTAGGAAAAGATGAGATTGCAGAACTAGGGAATGCCTTTAATCACATGGCAGAGCAACTTCAACGCGTGGAACAATCCCGTCAAGAGTTTGTGTCAAATGTTTCCCATGAACTTAAGACGCCCCTTTCATCCATTAAAGTCCTAACAGAGTCTTTGATTTTTCAAGACAATGTACCTGTTGAAATGTATAAGGAGTTTTTTATAGATATTAATTCAGAGGTAGATCGCTTGAACAATATTATTTCTGATCTTCTGACACTTGTACGTCTTGATCAACGGGAGATTCCTTTAAATATTAGTGCCACTAATTTAAATGATGTTACTCAAGGTGTACTTAAACGATTAATTCCACTAGCTAAGAAAAAAGAGATTAAGCTTATTTATGAGAGTCACAAAGATATTACAGCAGAAGTGGACGAAGTGAAATTAACCCTTGCTATTTCCAACTTAATTGAGAATGCTATTAAATATACACCTAATGGTGGAGAAGTGAAGGTTATTATTCAAAGTGACTTGCAGGATGTATCTATTACGGTAAAGGATACAGGAATAGGTATTGCTAAAGAAGAACAATCTAAAATCTTTGAACGCTTTTATCGCACAGATAAAACACGTAATCGTGAGACAGGTGGAACAGGATTAGGGCTGGCTATTACTTATAAGACAGTGGTTATGCATAATGGTGCGATTCAAGTAGAAAGTGAAGAAGGAGAAGGTTCCACCTTTATTGTTCAAATACCTCTTCGCCATGTATGGGAGGGAGGCAATCGATGAAAAAAATGTTATGTAAAATTTTCTTAGGGATTTGTCTTTTATGCGTAATGAGTTTAGTAGGTTGTAAGCCTCAAGATAAACAGGAGGAGATGGCCAATAGCATAAAAGTTTATTTCTATAGTGCGGAAGATGCAAGCCTTATTACTGAAAATGTTGCTGTAGACCTGGAGCCCAATGCTCCAAGTGATAAATTATTAGATGTGGTGATTAAAGCCCTTTACAAGGGGCCTCAAACAACGAATACGTTGCAAAACCCTATTGCTATGCCAATTGATGCGGTTAACTTAAAGGATGGTATTGTAAGTATTAACTTTAATGAGGATTATGAGAGTCTTAAGGTACAAGAACAAATTGCTAGTAGAAATTCATTAATCCATTCTTTGACTCAGTTGGAGTTTGTGAAAGCCGTTGATTTTTCCATAGAAGGGAAGCCTCTTACAAATGTCATTGGAGATGCTATAGGAAGTATGACCTATCAGGATATCGTGACGAATGTTTTAGATCCTAATCCACCTACTTCGCAACAAAAAATCACCCTTTATTTTGCTAATAAGGAAGGTACTCAACTGGTAAAAGAAGAACGTAAGATTTTGATCAATAATAGTATTCCTCTTGAACGTTATGTGTTAGAAGAATTAATAAAAGGACCACAAACAGAAGGGTTATTAGCGACAATTCCTAAGGAAACGAAATTAAATGATGTGAAGACTAAGGATAGTGTATGTCAAGTTGATTTGTCTATTGATTTAAAATCAAAACATTTTAGTACACCTATGAGTAAAAAATTAATGATTTATTCTGTTGTTAATGCCTTAACAGATTTGCCTGAGCCAAAAAGATCGGATATACGTAAAGTGGCTTTTCTAATTGATGGTAAAAAAGAAAGTGAATTTAGTAAAGATATTGATTTAAGTGAGTCGCTAGGAAGGGATGAGTCACTCATTGAAAAGGATTAAGAGACCTCTTGTAGGTAGCACACTTTGTTTTATAATAGGAATAATAGGGGGAGAATGGGTGCAAACGAAAGCGCCATTTCTTCCTCTTTTTTTTGTAAGCCTAGGAATCCTAGTAATAAGCCTTGCTTATTTTACAAAGCCTTTCGTTAGTTTTATGGCATTAGGTAGTATAATAGTGGGTGGCCTGACCTTATTAACAACTCCTGTCTTAAGGGAGAGGGCTTTTTTAGAAAGTGTTGATAACATAGTGTTAACAGGAACAGTTACCAAAAAGCAGGTATCTTCCTATAATGTAGAACTAGAACTGGGACAAGTTGTAATAAGTCAAGGTGAAAAAGACAAGCAACTAAAGTGTAAGGTCCTTGTTCAGGTTCCCCTTCATGCAGAAGTAGAACCAGGTGATCAAATAAGAGGGACAGGGACTCTTGAACCTCTTGCAGAAAAAATGAACCCCAGTGATCAAGACTATACCACTTATTTAAGAAGTCAAAATAAAGTGGGACTTCTTAAGATGAAAACCTTTAAAAAAATAGCTTCTAAGCCTACAGGGGTAATGATTTTCCAGCAACATTTAGTGAATCAAATCGATAAAGTTTTTAAGGGACAGGATAAAGGCATTATGCTTGCATTATTAGGAGGAGATACAGGAGATATTCCCGTAGATACCTATCGTTATTATACCCAAATGGGTATGGTACATGTTTTATCCATATCTGGGTTTCATATTAGTCTTGTTCTAATGTTATTGATGGGCTTGGGTACATTACTAGGTATTCGTTATACATTACGTTCAATGCTATGTGAGATAGGGATTTTAGGCTATACCGTAATAGTGGGAGCCAGTATGCCTACACTAAGAGCTACTATAATGGCTAGCCTCCTTCTTTTAGGACGAATTATTTGGGAGCAAGAGGATGATTGGACAAGTCTAGCTGTAGCAGCACTTATTTTACTTATAGAGGCACCGTATCAACTTTTTCAACCCGGTTTTCAACTCTCCTTTAGTGCAGTAGGCAGTCTGTTTTTAGGAAAATATGTGAAGGAGAAATGGGAAGAGGAGAAGGGAAAGGAGTTAACGCCTTGGATAAGAGAGCTCTTACCCTGGATGAGTGTCACCTTAGTTATTTCACCTATTATAGCTTATCACTTTTTTGAAATTCCTTTTTTATCAACGCTTTTTAGCCCCATTCTTTTACCTCTTTTTTCACTGCTACTTATTCTAGGCTGGTTAGCTTTAGGTATGAGTGTTGTTCATCTTCCTTTGGCCATTTTGTTAGGAAAAGCATTAAGTGGGTTATTGATGCTAGTCGAGCAATTAGCAGATAGGGTATCTTATCTTCCACTGAGCACATGGTGCACAGGGCAACCTGGATTAGTAGCAATCATAGGCTATTATCTTCTTTTATTGCTGATTATTAATGGGTTATGGGGAAAATCCTTAAAGACTATTTATTGGATGGGCATAGGTGGGGTGTATATGGGTTGGTTTTTATTTAAGGTAGTATATCCCCTACCTTTCCAGGGTACACAGCTTTATGTGGGGCAAGGTGATGGGATGGTTATGCTTACACCCTCTCGGCAAATCCTAATAATAGATGGTGGACCTAAAGGCAAGGGTAAAACAATGGAGCGTTTTGTAAAGTATCAGGGGAAAAAGCAAATAGAGGCTATTATTGTTTCCCACTCTGATTTGGACCATATAGGAGGGATACTGGAGCTTTTACAAACCAATTTACGGATTCAACGTATTCTTATATCTCAAAGGGATGACTCCCCTTTAGTTAAAGATTTAGAAGCCCTGTGTCAAAAGAAAGGTATTCCTATTCAACGGGCTAAGGCAGGTGATAGCTTGCAGATAGGAAAAGTGAAGTGTTCTTTCTTATCCCCTCTTGATCAAGAGGTTTATCGTTCCCTTAATGAGAATTCTTTAAGTTGCCTCGTACAATATGGAAGCTTTTCAGGTTTATGGACAGGTGACTTAGGAATGAATCAAGAGAAAAGATTACAAATTCCCCTTTCTTCCTTAACCCTTTTAAAAGTAGCACATCATGGTTCAAGAACATCCACATCAGAAAAAATGCTCTGTAAAGCACAGCCTAAGTATGCTATGATAAGTTGTGGTAAAAAGAATGGTTTCGGTCATCCTCACCAAGAGGTATTAGATCGCCTAGAAAAATATGATATACCTACTTTACGTACCGATAAGCAAGGAGCCATTTGTTTTAAAACAGATGGGCAAAGGCTTAAAATATGGATCTATGGAAAAGGGGAGGAAAATGGCGCAAGATAGAGTAAGACAAGGCTACCTTCTCACAGGAGAAGATAGTTGGTCAAAGAATAAATGGTTTAAAGCACTAAAAAAGAACCTAAAAGTAGATGATAAAGACTTGATGAATTATTGTGAGATAAAGGATAAAGAAATCTCCCTTTCTCAGTTAGAGGATTATTTCAATACACTCCCATTCTTTGCTGAAAAAAAGTTAGTATTTATAAAGGATTCAGGCTTATTTAAAGCAGGAAAAAAAGAAGAGAGTGACAAGTTTATAGAGATTATCCAGAACCCACCAGAGTATATCATTTTAGTAGTAGATGAGAAGGAAGTGGATAAGCGTAGTAAGCTCTACAAGGTATTTAAAGACCGTTATGAAGTCATTACCTGTGACTATCCAGGTGAAGAACGAGTCCTTATAATTCTTAAAGAAGAACTTCAAAAGCTTGCTTTACAAATGGATACAGCTACATTACTTTATTTTGTTAGAAACATGCCGGATAATATAGACACCATTTTATCAGAATTTCAAAAACTAGTGACTTACGTAGATGGAAAAAAGATTACACAAGAGGCTATTGATGCTATTTGTGTCTTTTCACTGGAGCAAAGAGTCTTTGAGCTGATTAAAAAAATAGGCGCACATAAGGCAAGTGAGGCCTTAGCCATTTATAGTCGTATGATTCAAAGTAAAGAATCACCTATAGGTATCTTGGTGCTTATTGCCCGTCATTATCGGATGATGCTGCAAGCCAAATATTTAAGCAAAAGTCATCTTTCCGAAAAGGAGTTAGCCGCCCAACTAAAAATGCCTTATTTTGCGGTAAAAGAACTTTTAGAGCAAAGTAAGCGTTATTCTTTTAAACAATTAGAAGATATCTTAGGAGAATGTCTCCAAGTAGATCGAGATATTAAGACTGGAAAGATGGAAGGAACCAAGCGTGTAGAAATTTTGATTATGCATTGTATGAACACACAACCCGTATAGAAAACTATATAGGTGGTATAAGGAAGTCTTAAAATTATTTTTAGAATCAAAAAGAGCCTTATTAGTTAGTAACTAATAAGGCTCTTTTTGCTGACGCAAATCGCGTAATTAAGCAATCGTTTTAACTAAACGAGCAAGAGTAGATTTTTTACGTGCAGCAGTATTTTTGTGGAAAACACCTTTTGCACATGCTTTATCAATAGCTTTTACAGCTACTACTAAAGCTGTTTGAGCTGCAGCTAAATCTTTAGCTTCTACAGCAACTACTACTTTTTTAGTTTGAGTTTTTACTGCTGAACGAATTGAACGATTACGAGCAGTTTTTGTTGCGATAACTTGGATACGTTTTTTTGCTGATTTAATATTGGCCATTTTTATGGTCCCTCCATTCATATTCTATGGACACGGTTTGGGGAATTATGAACGGTTTCAACACTTTACAGTATATAGTATTAATAGGATGACGTCAATGTATACAGACTAAATTTATGGTAAAAATACATAAAGAAAATGGAATAGCATCTTATATTAAATGGGTGCTAGATATTGAGTCCGTAAAGAGAAAGAAGGAAGATGAAATGAATAAAAATACAAATTTTAACAATTGGTCTCCACGCACTGACCTAGCTTTAGAAGTCAGTCATACTCTCAAAGAAAATCAAGTAGATGATTATGAGATTCCAGGAGTAACCCTACGCACACAAGTCCATGAAGTTCATCCTATAACGGTTACAGAGGTAGTCATTAAGGACCAAATAGGTGAGGAACAAATGGGTAAACCCATGGGGCACTATATTACAGTAGAGAGCCCCACTATTAAAGAAAATGATCCAGAGGCCCATCAAGCAGTGATTGAAGAAGTGGCCAAGGCCTTAGCATCCGTTCTCCCTCAAAAAAACAAAAAGGATTTAGAAGTATTGGTTATAGGTTTAGGCAACCGCTTTGCAACACCTGATACATTGGGGCCTAAGGTGGCCAATAAAGTACTTGTAACCCGTCATTTAAGTGTCAAAACACCAGAGGCTATTGATGAATCTGTTTGCAAGTTAAGTAGTTTGGCACCTG
>JAEYNQ010000186.1 GCA_023412455.1 Bacillota bacterium | reverse complement strand
TGCGGAAGATGGGACTTGAACCCACACAAGCGCATTGCTTACAAGATCCTTAGTCTTGCTCGTCTGCCAGTTCCGACACTTCCGCATATATTCTCCAAAGGATTGCTTTCCTTAGGACAAGTATTATTATATCTAAGCCCCTCGCTTATGTCAAGCATTTATTATTTCTTTTTTTCTACATAATAATGTGTTAGAATGAACCTATTATTTATTAAGTGAGGTAAGACATGAAAAAATTTTGGCAAGATAATATTTACTTAAAAATAGCTCTTTATGCTATTTTTGTTATCGTGGTCTCTATTCTATTTTATAGAGTTTCTTCTAACACAGATAACATCGCCCCTTCTATTATGCATTTCTTCAAAGGCATTTTTAAAATTGTATCCCCTATTCTTTATGGTTTGCTGATTGCTTATCTTTTTAATCCGATTATGGGATTCTTTGAAAAGTATCTTCTAAAAATCTTTAAACCTCATCAAACGAAGTATCAAAAGCTTATTCGTACTTTATCCATCATTATTGTGTATCTTGTTATTTTGGGAACCGGAATCTTGATGATTCGCTATCTTATTCCTCAAATTCTAGGAAACATTAAGGATTTAGTGGAGATGTTTCCATCTTATATGGATGAGTTACAAGCTAGTATGGCTTCCATCGAAGGCCATATGATTAATGGCATTACCACCTTTAATCTCCCCATTGATGTCCCTAAATTTTTTGAAATGATTAATGCTAACTTACAGGATTTCTTGAATTTCTCTAAACTTAATACTATGTTTTCTAGCATATTGTCTACTGTAGTTGCTCAAGCTTACTCTTTTACCTCCTCCTTCTTTAATGGGATTATGGCATTAGTTATAGCCTTTTATGTTTTGCAACAGAAAGACGCCTTTGCTTATGGCTCCAAGCGTGTTATTTATTCTCTATTTAGTGTTCAAAAAGCCGATAAAATCATTAGTATCTTTAGCGAAGGGCATCAGATCTTTATCCGTTTCTTCATAGGAAAATTTATTGATTCTGCCATCATTGGGGTGCTTTGTTTCATTGGACTTTCTATCTTAAGGAACCCTTATGCTATATTACTTTCTCTGATCGTAGGTGTCTTTAATATGATTCCTTACTTCGGACCATTTTTAGGGGCTATTCCTGCTGTTATTATTACGCTCTTTAGCGGCTTTTGGCCAGCTATCTTGGTGGCTATCTTTATTTTCTTACTCCAGCAGTTTGACGGGCTTATCTTAGGCCCTAAAATACTTGGAGATTCTATTGGACTTAGTCCTTTTTGGATTATTTCTGGTATATTAGTGGGTGGGGCTTTATGGGGTGTTTTAGGCATGTTCTTTGCTTCACCTATTATCGCTATTGTACTTCTTAATATCAATCGCTATATAGACAAAGTACTGCATATTAAGCATATTACCGTACCTGTTCCACCTAGCCAAATGCCCTCTACTCCTCCCCCCACTCAACCAACTCCTAAAAGGAAATAATCCTTTATGATGCTTTCTTTACAAATCAAAACCCTCACACAGAGCGCTAAGAGCTCTATATGAGGGTTTTATTATGCCTCTTTTATAGCATGGCATTAATTTTTTGTTCTAAAACTGTCTTTGGAACAGCTCCTACTACAGTGTCTACCACTTGCCCATTCTTTAAAAAGATAATGGTTGGTATACTCATGACATTGTATTTTGTAGCTACTCCTCTATTTTCATCTGTGTTGACTTTACCTATTTTTACCTTGCCTTCATAATCCTTTGCAAGTTCTTCGATAACAGGTGCAATCATTTTACAAGGTCCACACCAATCTGCATAAAAATCTACTACAACAGGTACAGATGCTTTAATTGCTTCTTCCTCAAAGTTACTATCTGTAAATTTAAAAGCCATCTTCTTCTCCTCCTTAAAACTTACCGCATGTACTCCCTAGCAGGTAGCCATTATATGGAAGCCTACTGTTAGTTTAGTCTATAAATCTTATAAATGCAAGTGCTTTTACACTTATTAGTAGTATATCATATCTACCTGTTTATATACAAAACTATCTTCTTGAGGAGGTGCCAAAAAACTTCGTTTTTTCTTGTAAATAGTCTTCCATCTCGTCTAGGGTATGGTTCACTTCACTTAGAAAGTTCCCTGTATTTTTAGCTTTTTTCTTATTTTTTTGTTGTGCGGCTTCATAGGCTACATCCGAAACAAATTGTTTTACAATATCTTGAAAGCTCATAAAGAAGCTCCTTTCATAGCATCTTATTATACTATATGAAAGGAGCTCACTTATTTACATTCTTTTTACTATTTTGTCTAAAATAGTGATAGCATTTATTTCTTAGGTTTAAGGGCTTCTAAACGATTAATGGTAAAGCCCATTTCAGAAAATTTCTTTTCATATTCTGTCATAATGTTATCTTCTCTATTACTTTGATGAAGATCTAAGGTTACATTTTTCATCACCCAATGGGTGGCCGAAAATTCTTCAATAGAGTAGGCAAATAACCCCTTATTATCTGTTTTAAAATGAATTTCTCCTTCTTCACTCAGCACAACTTCATACTTTTCTAAGAAGCTTCTATCTGTCAGACGTCGATTGGCATGACGTTTTTTTGGCCATGGATCAGAGAAATTAAGATAGATGCGTTCTACCTCACCTGCTTCAAAAATTTCCATGCACTCTCTTACATCAAAAAAGAGGAAACGGACATTTTGTGGAATCTCTTCTGAACGATTCGCCTTTTTACATGCCTTATAGACTACTGTTTCTGCTCGTTCGACTGCTATATAGTTAATCTCTGGGTGGCGAAGGGCAAGGGCTGTGATGAACCCCCCTTTTCCACAACCAAACTCCACATGTATGGGATTGTTATTGCCAAAGTGTTCCTTCCATCGTCCTTTAAAACTCTTGGGTTCTAGAATAACTCTTTCATCTTGTGCCAAATACTCAGGGGCTCTACTATCTCTTCTTAAACGCATATCTTGATTTCTCCTTATGATCTTTTAGTCTTCCAAATAATCTATAGTGTTTCTCATCTATCGACCTGTTTGACAAGGTCTTATTTAGCTTGTTTTCATTTTACATGTGACTCATAAAATAAAAGGCTATCTCAAATAGGGCTTAATCCTTTTGAAACAACCTTTATGGTCCTATCTTATTATAAGGAGTTGTTGTATTAAAAGCAATCGCTATAATATTTCCATTCCTATAAGCCATACAATCTCTTACCTATAAGAAAGGATTGTAAAAACGACTTCCATTTTTTATGGTCATAGTCAATGAAAGAATAAGGAAAATAGTGGCTATACCCATAGCTATATAATCTCCTTTTTTGAAGGGGCGTGCGCTGTACCAAGTTCGTTTTTTACCATTGCCAAAAGCCCTTAATTCCATGGCACAACTAATGGTCTCAATACGCTCTAAGCTAGAAAAAATAAGAGGCAGGAGTATAGCTGTAACATTTTTGATGCGTTTCCCTAACTTTTCTTTTTTAGACAGATCTATCCCTCTGGCTTGTTGTGCAAAGGAAATATCATGAAAATCCCTTTGAACATCTGGAATGTAGCGAAGGGCAATAGCCACTGCATAAGCCCCCTTATAACTCACACCAATACGATTAAGAGAGGCCGCAAATTCACTGGGGTGAGTGGCCACCATAAAGAGGAGTGCCATGGGAATAATGGATAGATATTTTAATGTAATATTAAACTGATAAAAAAGCTGTTCTACCGTTAAGGTATAAGGCCCTACAAGCTTTAGGAGATCCCTTTGCGTTCCGTAAATCTCAACACCTTCATAAGGGGAAAAAATAAAAATGGCTATATTATTAAGCAGTAAAAATGTTAATATAAAGTAAACTACAAAGGCCACATCTTTGAATTTAATCTTTGAAACCTTAAACATCGCTATACTAAAAACTAATACTAACCCTAGCACTCTTGTATCATAAGTCAACATAGAGGCAAGAGAAAATAAAAGGAGGCAAATAAGCTTTGTTGCCCCTGTTAAATGGTGAATAGGGGAATCTTCTTTAATATACCCTAACATCGTTTGACTCACTTGCTTCTCATCCTCCTATCATAATCTATAAAGCATTTTACAAAAGCCCTGGGTTCCTGAACCCCTGCTTTAAGGGCTAACTCATAGAGGGAAGTTTCTTTTAAATAAGCTTTTGTAATAATCTCTTTATCTGTTAAAACATACGTCGTTAAATTATTCGCTACCATTTCTCCTTCAGAGACAACAATAGCCCTATCCGTATACTCTAGCATAAGATGCATATCATGGGTAATCATAATAATAGTCATTCCTTGCTTATTGAGGTCTTTTAGGAATTCCATAATTTCTGTGTAATGTTTAAAATCTTGTCCTGCTGTCGGCTCATCTAGAATGATTACTTCTGGACGAAGGACTAATATGGCTGCAATCGTTACTCTTTTTTTCTGTCCAAAGCTTAAGGCAGAAATGGGCCAGTTACGGAAGGGATATAAGCCACATATTTTAAGGGTCTCATTGACGCGAGTCTCTACTTCTTCTTCACTAACACCTCTTACTCTTAGGCCTAAAGCCACCTCATCAAAGATCATGCTTTGAGAAATCATTTGGTTTGGATTTTGCATAACCATCCCTATTCGTGTAGCACGTTCCTTAATCGTATCCTCTATCATATCCTTGCCTGCAAATAAAATTTTACCTTTAGTAGGCTTATAAAAACCACACACCAACTTAGACAGAGTGGACTTACCTGCTCCATTCTTACCTACAATGCTTAACATTTCGCCTTTGTAAACTTTAAAACTAATATCCTTTAGTGTCTCTCTTTCAGCTGTATAGCCAAAGCTTACTTTTTCAAATTCAAGAACAACTTCCTCTTTTTCTTGTGGTAATTCTTTAGTACACGCTTCATACCATTCTAAAAGCTTGTTTTTACATTCTGCCACTTGTAAAGTATGAATTTGCTGGGGCTTTATATGAGGGGTTACCTCACAACCTGCATATTTTAAAGCTGTTATATAAAGTGGTTCACGAATACCTGTATCTGTTAAAAGGGATTTCCCCAATAGCTCTTCTGTTGTGGTATCTGCAATAATAGACCCTTCATCCATAACAATAATACGGTCTACTTCACGATGTAATACATCCTCTAGGCGATGCTCTATAATCACAATGGTTTTACCTGTCTTTTTTTGGATCTCATCAATGAGTTCAATGGCCGTCTTACCTGTAGCTGGATCCAAGCTTGCCAATGGTTCATCAAAAAGAAGAATGTCCACATCGCCTACTATAACCCCTGCCAGTGTGACACGTTGCTTCTGTCCACCTGAAAGGCTATGAGGGGAACTCTCTAATCGATTCCCTATCTCTACAAGCCTTGCTGTCTGCTCTACTTTTTCCTTCATTTCTTCTTGTGGTACACAAGCGTTCTCGAGTTTAAAAGCAATATCTTCTGCTACTGTTAAACCAATAAACTGACCATCTGGATCCTGCAGAACGGTCCCTACTTCATTGGATAGCTGAAAGATACTTGATTTTTTTGTTTCCTTGCCATTTATAAGCAATTGTCCTGTTATTTCTCCTTCGTAATAAAAAGGGACTAATCCATTTATGCAGTTAGAAAGTGTACTCTTCCCTGAGCCTGAAGGTCCTATAATCAGTACTTTTTCCCCTTCATAAATCACTAAGTTAATATTTTTTAATGTCGGTTTTGCTTGTGCATTATACTGAAAGCAAAAATCCTTAAATTCAATAACCGGTTTCTTGATTCCCATTTTTATCTTGCTATCCTTTCTTCACGTCTTGTTTCAGCCCCTGCACGATTATCTATTGCCCTATCTCCTACATTTAGCCGCTTCGTAGACTTCCTATTTGCCTGTCCTATTTCTCAAACTGTTTAAGTCTTTATATTTTATACTCTCTATTTTATATTTTTCTTTTAACTGCTACTTTATAAGCTCTAGATAAACTATTTCAGCCCCCTGCCTCTTACCCGATAGAAAAAGTGGACTGCTGTCCACATTTCTACCCCAAAGGAACCCTAAGTTCCCTTGGGCCTTAAGAAATGCTAAAAAGTTTAAAGTTTGTCCTTATTCTTTATCTAAGCTTCCCTTTTTGGTTCTTGTTTTAGAATAAGCATAGAGTAAAAGTGTGCCTAATATACCTACTGTAACAATATTAGAAATCCCTGCTACACTTCCCTGTAAATAAAGTTTTTCAAGGGGTTCTGCATAAATAACAATATCTAAAGTAGGTGCTACAACTCCCCAAGCAATGATATTAGCAACCACTTGATAGATGTTAAAGGTAATGATTTCTTTTTTACCAAATACCCCTTTATTGACATCTAGTTTTTTCCATGCAAGGCCTATAATTAATCCTGCTACTGCTGATGCTATAATCCAGCTAAACCAGGGTGAACCGTAAGCTGTAATATCCTTAAGGGTATGTCCAATAAAACCAATCGCTGCTCCTGCAACAGGTCCATAAAGAATAGCCATTAAGGCAAGGAAGGCGTAAGCTGTTTGGATTTCCGTATTAGGTACACCTGTTGGTAGGGCTGCAAAACGTCCTAGCACAAGAAATACAGCTGCCCCAATACCAATAGCTACAATTGTCTTGATTGATAAAGCTTTCTTTTCATTCATTTTCTTTTCCCCCTTATTTATCAATTATTTTTTAGTATCTACCTTACTTTTGAAGGCCACTCCTATTTCATACCTTAGATGATGTTCCCCTTATTTCCAATGATTAGAGAAAAGCTCTGTACAGTAGAAATAATAAAAAGCCCGAGCATAATGCTCCGGCTTTAGGCACAGAATTATTATACTCATCTTCCAGCTTAAAAGCTGTTGGATTTAGCACCTTATAATCATAACAGGTTGCCGGGCTTCATAGGGCCATTCCCTCCACCACTCTTGATAAGAGTTTCTATATTGTAAATGTACATACTAACATCTATTATGTTAGCTTGTAGACTTACCTTTGTCAATATTTTATCCTAACTTTTTTAGAACAAAAACAAACATCTCATCCTTCTCTCTTCTATATTAGGTGTTTAACTTAGGCACAATATAACTCTTATGCTCCTCTTTTATAATCTTCACTTTATGATGATAAGCGGTTTGGAGCTCCTCACTAAGTAGCAATTCCTGTGGGGAGCCTTTGGCTACCATCTTTCCTTTGTTTAATAAAATCAACTCATCGCAGCTATGAAAGGCTAAGTTAAGATCATGTAATACCATAATTATGGTTAGCTCATATTTCTCCTTAAGCCCTTTGATGCACTCTATAAGCTCTATACCATTATAAACATCTAGCATGGAGGTCGGTTCATCCAGGAGCAAAACCGGCGTTTCTTGAAGAAGAGCCCTACCAATAAAGACCTTTTGTGCTTCACCTCCACTTAGGCTATGAATCTTTCGGTCCTTTAAATGCGTAATATGTAGCTCTTCCATTATGCCTTTAATGGCCTTTTCATCCTCCTTGTCAAGATTTCCCCAAAGATCCATCCTTGTATATCTGCCCATTCTTAGAATCTCATAGACACTAAAGTCCACTTCACGAACATTCTCTTGAAAGACAAAGCTGACCTCTTTGGCATAGTCTTTTACGCGAAAGCCTCTTATATCCTTATTATTATAAAAAATGGTTTCCTTAGGTGGTTCAATAATATTCATAAGATGCTTAAGAAGTGTACTTTTACCTGCTCCATTTGGTCCAATAATCCCATAGATCTTGCCCTTCTCAAAGTTAATAAAAATATCTTGTAAAATCATCTTATGCTTCACATAATACCTGAGATTCTTTATCTTAATCATCGTCCCACCTTCTTTCGCTCTCTATAAATCAGATACATAAAGTAGGGTGCACCTAATAAGGCTGTTACAATACCTAAGGGGATTTCACCTGCTTTAGAGAGAGCTCTTGCTAGGTCATCACAAAAGAGTAAAAAATACATGCCAAAGAAACCACATAAAGGTAAGGTGCGCTTGTAGTTAGACCCAAACAAGAGTCTTACAATGTGAGGAATGATTAAACCCACAAAGCCAATAGTCCCAGTAAAAGACACATTGATAGCAAGTAACAAACTACTCCCTATCAATAATCTTTGACGCACCCTGGTGACATCTACCCCCATGGACTTAGCCGCTTCTTCCCCCATCAGTAACAAGTTAAGTTCCTTACGATAAATAAAGAACGCCACTAATAGAGGTGCTGTTACTAGTAGTAGAAGACCTACCCTTTTATAAGAAGCTGCACTTAAGGTACCCATCCCCCATATAAATACAGCCAAGTTCTTATCCTCTGTTTGAATACGGATAAAGGATAAAAAGGCAGAAAAAAAGTAATTAATGGCTAACCCAGCTAAAAGAAGCCGTATAGGCGAAACCTTTCCTTTTAATCCAGAAAGTAGGATGACTAAACCATTGGCTAGCATGGCTCCTAAGAAGGCATAAAGAGGCGAAAAACCTCCTAAACAAAAACCAATAGCCGCACCGAGAGAAGCCCCTGAGGATACACCTAGCATATAGGGATCTGCCATATCATTTCTAAAAACAGCTTGATAAACAGCCCCTGTAATAGCTAAATTCATTCCCGATAAAAGTGCCATTAAAATTCTAGGAATACGTAGATTCCATATAATCATTTGCTGTCCCTGAGAGATTTGACTATGCATTGGGCTACCCGTTAGTTTGGACCAAATAATCTGAGCAGTCTCACTCAAAGTAATATTAGCTACTCCTATAGTCACAGAAACACAAGCAAAAATAATGATACCAAATGTTAATAGGAAATAGAGAAGCCTCATATTTCCTATTCTAAAATAATTATTGAGCCTTTTCATCAAGTTCCAGCTCGGGATGGATAATTAAAGCCATTTTAGTCAACCCATCCGCTACACGAGGGCTTTGTCTTGAAATACTATCTCCATCTATTTCATAGATATGCCCTTCTTTTATGGCCCTAAGATTTTTATAAAAATCTTGTGTTTTCATATTGGTTAGTGTCACTCCATCATTAGGCACAATAATCATATCCGGATCCCCTTCTACTATCTGCTCCTTACTAATAGACCAACCTTTGATGTCTTTGGCAATATTCTCTCCACCTGCTAAGGTAATCATTTCACCAATAAAGGTATCTCCACCTGCCCCATAGTCACTTTCCCCACTACCTGTGGCATAATAAACAGTAGGCCTTACTCCTTTATTTGCTGCTTCCACCGCTACTCTTACAGCCTCTACCTTAGCCTTCATCTCCTCTATAACAGCCTGTGCTTCTTTTGGTGTACCTGTGAGCTTCCCTATTTTACTTATGGCTGAATAAGTTCCTTCAAAATTCTCCTGTTCGTTAAGAAAAGCCACTGGAATACCTACTTCTCTCAGTTTATAAACCACTTCTTCTGGTACATGGGTAGAGGCTAAAACTAAATCCGGATTAAGGCTTACTACTGTCTCCACATTAGGATTGGAGGTACCTCCCACCTCTTGAACAGTGGCTATACTGGCTGGGTAGTTGCAGTAACTCGTTCTCCCTACTATTTTACTTTCTAAGCCTAAAAAATAAAGAATCTCCGTGGTACTGGGTGCCAAAGAAACGATTCTCTGTGGTCTTTTTGTTAAAGTAATGACTTCTCCTGTAGAATCTGTTATAGACCCTTCAAAGCGCTCAGCTGCTGGTGTAGGAGTAACCATCCCTTCATTTGAAGGCTTCCCACATCCTCCAACTAGCATCCCTATTAATAGGGCGATTATTCCTACCATTAGACTTCTATTCTTAAAACTGTAAAATGCTTTCATTTTTTCCTCCTATACTTTTTTTCATAAAAAAATAGGCTTCTTAATCTCTCTTAAGAAAGCCTGCTAGTACCATTAAACCATCCTTATAATAGTTTCGTTGTACTGTTCTCTCCCTCCGAAAGAATGTTACTCTTCATATAAGGTAGGTCTCCTGGCTCATAGTTCCTCCTCCAGTGTCCCTTCCCATAAGATTCTCTTACAGTGGATTGACACCTTTGTCCCTATTACAGTAGCGGGGGCTGCAGTTTTTCACTTTCCCAATTAAGCTTGGCACCTTAAATGATTCCTTATTCATTTTGTATTATCATGGCACACTCTTATTAGACTGTCAAGACGGATACCCTAAATTTCTCCTCTCTTACCCCTCACTGTCCCTTCTTATAAATAATTGAATTAATGAAATAATTATGATATTCTTAATTTATATCATTACTACTCAAAAAAGGAGGGATAACTATGACAATAAATGGTGTAGGTTCTACTTATACTTATTGGCATCCCAGAAGTGGGGGAACTGGTAAAGTTGACCCCATCAAATCTATAACTCCTCTATCAAATGATGGGCATACTTCTCAGGTGCTTAGTTCCTCTAAGATTAATCCTAGTGAGTGTGAAACCTGCAAAAATAGAGAATATGTAGATGTCTCTCATGATGCTAATGTTTCTTTTAAGACTCCAGGAAAAATTTCTGCCAAGGCTTCCTACGGTAAAGTCCTTTCTCATGAAATGGAACATGTGGCTCATGCCAAAAGTGAAGACGCTAAAGAGGGTACTACGTTGCTCTCCTCTTCTGTGACACTTCAGTATAGTATTTGTCCTGAATGTGGAAGCTCCTATGTGGCTGGTGGCAATACCCGCACCCAAATAGCTTATGATGAAAGTAATCCTTACGAACGTGAACGTAAAGCTTATGAAGGAAGTTTTTTAATTGGGAGTACCATTGATTATGTGGCCTAAAACAATCTCTTTTCCTCAAACTATTTAAAGCCTTTTTTGTCTTACTTAAACGAAGACTTTAATGAGGGTTTTTAAATAGTTTTTTTGTGCAAAAATTTATGTCCTAGTGTTTGAGTCCTTAAGATATTGACCATATTATAAAGACAGTAAACAACTCTAGGAGGTAACACTATGCTTCGTCAGTTTCTTAAGAATGACTTCAAAAACACCTTAGCACGTCTCTTACCTATTTATCTAGGTCTTTTTATAATAACATTCTTACTTTTTCATGGATTAAAAAAGGGCTTCACCCTGAACTTTAAATTCCTACTCTTTACTTCTATAGGATTATCTATGCTCTTTAGACTCATTACCTGGGTTATATTAGAAATCTCTTACTCTCATCAACTTAATTATTTTTTAAATCTTTCACCTTCTACGCAATCTACCATTTATAAATTAGTAACCTCCTCCTCTTTCATGGCTCTGTTTTGGACTATAGTGAGTGACCTTTTGGCTTTTGTTAACTTTATCTTACTCATAGGAGGCTTTAATAATGTTTTTTTTACTTCTCTCGTAACGCCAGCCCCTCTTCCGTCTACCACCTTAAAGCACACCTTATCCCTTATTTCAACCGATCCCTTTTTAAGGCAAGTAGTAGCCATTCTAGGTAGTCTTACTTTCATAAGCTTTTTAACCGCTATCAGTCTTATTTTTATGGGTTATCTCACCCTAACTTTAAGTACTTTATGGTCTAAGAAAGAACAGAGATGGCTAGTAGCTATAGGACTCTTCATTTCCTTGCTCTCTGTTTTTGTCCTCCTCTTTCTTTTAGTCCTCCTTCTTGTCCTCCACTATGCCACTACTTTTTATTTTATCTTTTTAGCATTAATAGGAAGTCTTATCCTTTTCAACCTCATCCTTTTGCTCCTTCATACTTGTTATTTGCACCGTCTTCAAACATTGTCGAAGCACAACTTATCCTCTATTGAAATAAGGGAGTGACACGTGGTAAATTTCTTTTACATCGTGTTGCTCCCTCCAGCAAACCCATTCTATAGGATATAAACCCTATACATTAAATAGTCTATAGTTTTACAAGCCAATAACCATATCCTCCCATAACAGGAGTAGCATTCTCCTTACCTAAAAATCGTTGGATTTTAGGGTCTGATTCTCGTATTTGCTCTCTATCTGGATGATATACGTCTGGAACGCCTAGATAGTACTGACCACTCTCCTTTTCCCTACCTAGTATAAACTCATTATACTTATAATAAGAAAAGGTAATAAAAGGCTGACTGCACCATTCTACAGAAAGACTTGGTATAGAAACTAACTCAGATAGGGAGATTTTTCGCCATTCTATATTTTCAGCTCCTATAGGAGCGGCACAAGGCTTATTTCTTTCAAAAATTCTTTGTAATCTTTCTATTTCTTCTTTATTTGTAGCCATTGTCTCACAACCTGCTAGCTTATTTTTGTATTCTACGATTTTATAAGCAATATCTTCAATGGCTACCGATTCGGAAATGCCCTCCTCTTGAACTTCCACTTTTTCTATAGGACGCATTTTCCTCATATTTTCTTCAAGAATATCGGATACCTTAAGCCGTGCCTGAATATCCTTAAGCTTTTTCTCAATCTCCTCTAAATAATTTATTTCCTCAGGTGTCTCCCCTAAATCCTCTTCTCTTTCATTGGCAGCTTCTTCTCCATCCCCCATTTGATTATAGAGAACTTCTTCATAACATACCATTTCCTCTGTATCACCCATTTGATGCTTCTTATATTCTTCATCTAATGCGACTTGTAGGTTAGAAATCGTTTGACGAACTTCCTGCCTTTCTGTTGGTTCATAAGCTGGGATTACTTCTCTTCCTTGCAAACTCTTTATAATAGACTCTAGTTTTTCTCTTTCTATAGCACCAATCGTTGGATTGCCCAATGCCTCCATTAAGCCCTTTGTTCCTATTTTGTCCAAAACCTCTACAAAATCCTTGGTACCTTCTCTCTCTACCTGGTGCTCATTTATGATAAGTCCCTCTTCTTGGATAAATGCCCCTTGTTCCTTACCCACTTCTCGTTCTAAGGTTTTTTTACCCTTTGCTACAGCCTGGTCCCCTTCTAGTTTTGCCTTTAAGTCCTTTAGCCTTTCCATCGCTTCTAGCTCCTCTATTACTTCTGCCTTGGCTATACCCTCTACTTCTTTTTTAGTTTCTACTTCTTTTTTAGTTTCTACTTCTTTTATAGCTTCTATTTCTTTTGGGTTTTCTACTTGCTTTATAGCTTCTACTTCTTTTATACTTTCTACTTCTTTTATACTTTCTACTTCTTTTTGTAGTTCTTGATTTATTACTTCCACCTTGTTTTGAGGAATGGCTATTTCTTTAGTTGACTCACCTTTTGCCACAGTGAGAGGTGTTTTCTCTACCACAACGGGTAACACCCTCTCTAATAAGCTGGATAAAACATAGCGATTTCCACTAAAGCCTACTAAGATAGTATCTGTATTGCGCATGCCATCTCCTTCTTTTACAATGGCTACACTGTCAATATCACTTAATGTAAGCTGGCTACCCCTTATCCCTTTTTCTTCTACATTCCACCTCGTCTCTCTACTCTCACTTCCTTTGTTTAATAATCCTAAGCGCACAGCTTGTTGCGTTTTATTACTCAGTACATAAAATGCTAACTCCGATACTTTTTTTGTATTGAGATTTTGTACATAACATTTAATAATACCTGGTGAGGCAATAGTTACATGCCCTGTTACTTTTTTACCATCTATCCCATATGTAGGCATATTCTCTTCTAAAGCTATAATGTTATTCACATACATAGTATCACTCCTTTACGTTGCCTGTTTACTTTAAAATTCTATACTATGTATATGACTTCATAGGATGTCCTATGCCTATAAACCCAAAAAGCAAAAGACATCTGGTTTATTCCCAGATGTCCTTTTATTCAGGGTATTCTATAAAGTAGCAATAGCTTCAATCTCTACCTTCGCTCCCTTTGGAAGATTGGCTACTTGTACGGCACTTCTTGCAGGGTAAGGTTGATTAAAGAATGTCCCATATATCTCATTTACTTTTACAAAATCATTAATGTCTGCTAAAAATACCGTGGTTTTAACAATATGATCCATTGTTGTTCCAGCTTCTTCTAAAACAGCCTTTAAATTTTCTAAGGCTCTTTTTGCTTGCTCCTCTACCGTTTCCTTGAGCATACCTTTTTCATCCATGCCTAATTGCCCTGAAGTAAAAACCATCCCACTTACAATAATAGCTTGTGAATACGGTCCTATGGCCTGTGGTGCCTTGTCTGTAAATACACTTTCCTTCATCTGTACTCCTCCTAAACCTCTTTATGGTCATCAAGCTTATTATAGGTACTTTTCAAAAACTATTCAATAGATACCCATGTGTTTTGCTTAAGTTTCCTGACTTGCCTGTTTATAGTTCCCTAGAATTTTAAAGTATTTGGTATGTTCCTTGACTTTTCCTAGAGCAATAAGGACATTGGCATCCTGAAGATTCCCTTCTAAATCGGCAAAAAAGAAATATTCCCAATTTTTTTCTTGAAGTGGCCTGGATTGAATCTTGAGGAGATTCAATCCGTTATAAGCAAAGTGACCCAGTATTTGATAAAGTGCTCCACTCTCATGAGCTGTATTAAAAACGATACTGATCTTATCACAGTTGTCTGCTATATTCATGGCTTTACCTAGGATAACGAATCGGGTAGAGTTGTTTTTGTTAAAATGAATACCTTCCTCTAGTACCTCTAACCCATAGAGCTTAGCCGCTCTCTTACTTCCTATAGCAGCCTTTGACCTGTCCTTCATCTCTGCTACAAACTGAGCTGCCATAGCTGTATTTACATAGGCCTTTGGCTGCATCTGTTTATGCTTCCTTAGAAATTCTTTACTTTGTGAAAGAGCTTGTGGATGGGAATAGACCTCTCTAATTTCTTCTAGTTGGGTTCCCTTTATAGCTAAGAGGTTATTTTGAATTCTTAGCACTTGTTCACCTACTATATATAGATCATATTTTTTCAACAAATCATAGCTATCGACTACCTCACCTGCACTGGAATTTTCAATGGGCACAACACCATAGTCAATACTTCCTGCCTGAAGCGCAAGAAACACATCTTCAAACTCCTCATGAGCCTTAAAAGCTGAAGCCCCTTGCCCAAAATAGGTGAGAGCTGCTTCTTCCCCATTGGAACCTTCTACTCCTTGATAGCCTACTACTGGCTCCCTATAGGGTTCTTCTCTTAATCCTTCTTCAATCTGTCTTAAAATATGTTCATTATGCTTATAGAGATTTTCTATAGATACTCTTAATTTATTGCCAATATAGGAATAGTGTTCCTCTGCCATTACCTCACCTCTCTAATTTCACGTTCTACTAGCTCTGCAAACTTCCTTGCTTTATTTACAATACTCTCAAAATCCTTAGGTGTTACGGATTGTGGCCCATCACAAAGAGCCTTTGGAGGATTATTGTGTACTTCAATAATAAGTCCATCTACGCCTGCTGCAATAGCTGCCATACACATAGGCTCTACCATATAGCGAAGGCCTGTGGCATGACTTGGATCTACAATAATAGGTAAGTGGCTTAGTTTTTTAATAGCTGCAATAGCGGATAGGTCCAATGTATTACGGGTATAAGTTTCAAAAGTTCGAACCCCTCTCTCACAAAGAATAACCTGGGTATTTCCTCCTGCCATAATGTACTCTGCAGACATAATCCATTCTTCAATAGTGGATGAAAGACCTCTCTTAAGCAAAATAGGTTTTTGAGTTTGACCTAACAATTTAAGGAGTGAGAAGTTTTGCATATTTCGTGCCCCTACTTGAATCACATCTACATCCTCTACAAATTTATCCAATGTACTAGGATCCATGATTTCTGTCACAATAGGCAGTCCTGTCTTTGCCCTAGCGATTTTAAGAAGCTCTAGTCCTTCTGCCTCTAAGCCTTGGAATGCATAGGGTGAAGTACGTGGCTTATAAGCTCCTCCTCGTAAGAAAGTGGCTCCTGCTGCTTTTACCTCTTCTGCAATACCTATAATCTGGTCTTCACTCTCTACCGAACAAGGTCCTGCAATAATGGCTAAATCCTTACCTCCTATGCTTCTTCCTGCAATCTCATACACACTATTGTCTGGATGAAAGGCTCTATTAGCCTTTTTGAAGGGTTCCTTTACACGCATAGCCTTTTCCACACGGCAATCTCTTGCAATATCATCTAATTCAATAGAAGACGAATCCCCTACTACCCCTAAAACTGTACATTGATTCCCTGTGATTTTTTGAATAGATATATTATAACTATCAGTTAATTCCTCCATTAACTTTAAAATATCTTCCTCTGCAACATTGTTTTTCATGACTATAATCATAGCTCCTGCCTCCTATTTTTTATTGTTTTATCCCCTACAACCAAGGATTACTGTTCCATTACTTCACCACTAGCCCTTTCTCCTTAAAGCAAGAGTAACGACTATTCCTAAACATCTATTTCTGTATTTAACACCTCCATTGGGCCCTCATTTTTAGTCTCAAATACGAAATATTTGCTAGTTCTAAATTGCCTTAATTTATAAATATAAAAAGGCCCTATGCACTTTTGGTACATAAGGCCTTATATCTTTTGAAATTTTTAGGAGAACAAAGATATATTCATTTAGACGACTATGCCAAAAGGCTTCACTCTATTTTGTTTACAGCAAAAAGTACCAGCGCTAAAATAAAAGTAGCCCCAGCTAAAAAAGAATGTATTCATTTTTGCTATAAATGCTATTAGAGTTTTCATCTTTTCTTTGTCCTTTCCTTTTTCATTTAAATTATAATTTATTCTACTTCATAGGACTTTTTGTCAGTCTATCTATATTCCTTCAACAATGCTTTAGCTTATAATGATGACTAATCTAAATTTAGGTTAATTATATTGACTATTCTTGCAAATGTCAACCCTTTTATTTTTCTCTTACGTTTTTACTTTTTAGTCACGATGGGCGTCAATATAATTAGAAAGCCTAGCAAAGTCTTGAAGGGATAAGGTTTCTCCTCTTGTGGTTGCCCCAACACCACTCTCATCTAATAAAGCTTTAAGCTTCTCTTTAGTAAGGCCTAACTCCGCATTGGCTCCTAGGGTATTTAAAAGGGTTTTTCGCCTTTGTAGGAAACTGGATTTAATGATGCGGAACATTTGCGCCTTATTATTCACCTCTACCACTGGCTCCTTATTTAAAGTGAGCTTCAAAACAGCCGAATCAACATTAGGACGTGGCATAAAGCAGTTGCGTGGTACATTAGCCACGAGATAGGGCTCGGCAAAGTAATTGACTGAAACAGTAATGGCTCCATATTGCTTACTTCCTGGTGGAGAGGCAAGCCTGTCAGCTACTTCCTTTTGCACCATCACTGTAATGCTCTCTATAGGTAACTCATTTTCTAATAAGGTCATAATAATGGGCGTTGTAATATAGTAGGGCAAATTGGCTACAACTTTAATAGGACGGTTAGGCGACTCCTTTGCAATTAATGCCTTTAAATCTACCTTTAGAATATCCTTATGAATAAGCTGAAAGTTTTCTTCCTGGCCAAATTGCTCCTCTAGAATCGGAATAAGTTGATTATCAATCTCTACAGAAATAACTTTACCTGCATTTTCTATAAGGGCCTGAGTCACACTTCCTATCCCTGGGCCTATCTCTAAAACACAATCTTCTTTTGTCATATGAGCTGAACTAATAATTTTATCTAATACATGGGGATCTATCAAAAAGTTTTGTCCAAACTTCTTTTGAAAAATAAAAGCATACTTATTAAGTATCGCCTTGGTTCCTTCAGGGGTTGCTATCTTTTGCATTAAGTTCTTCACTCCTTCTTGCTGTATCATACCACATTCTAAAAAGTTCTGTATAGTAGTATCAGTTCTTTACTCTATTTTTATAGCTTTAAGAGAAGTATTTTCTCTTTTAAGTAGTTGAAATCAGCAAATGAATCCAAAACAAAAGAGCCTCCTACAAGAAGGCTCTTCTTAAACTTTATTGATTTCTAGCGGCTAAGACATCTAAGTCTTGATCAGCTAGTACATATACTTTTCTCTGTCTACGGCCAAACTGACGGCATTCCGCCTTGGTTTCGAAGAATAAATCCACGATATGTCCTTTGATAGCGCCACCTGTATCTCCTGCTATGGCCAAGCCATAACCTTCAACAAAAAGTTTGGTACCAAGTGGAATGACTCTAGGGTCTACAGCAATGATGCCTACACCAGCACGCATACCACTTGCTGTTTGACTGCCCCAGCCATCTCCTTCGGTATCCGTATAAGCTGTGGCTTCCATGTTATACACCTTGGTATATTCATAGGCCATTCCGTTTGCATCTCTAACTACATCCTTAGCTCCAATAAGTACAATCTCATCTACACTTGGAACAAGAATCTCAGCTTCTTTAACTGTTTCCTCCACTAATTCATTACCCACATAAGTTCTTTCAATGGTTACTCTTTCAGTACCCTTTATACCTACTTGTTGAACTTGTGTTTCGCCTATTTTAAGCTCTTGAGTCTCTTTTTTTACTACATTGTAAGCCATCTCTCGCTCTTGGGTGAATTTCTCAACCCTTGTTGTCTTAACCACAATATCCATACCATCTGTAATAGGGGTATCTATACTTGGCTCTACAACTAATTCCTGCTCACTTTGAAAATTTTTTGCCTTAACAATATCTCCAACGGTTTTAAATCCTGTCTTAAACTGAACGCTTTGACCATCTACGGTAAGCTTTACAGTTGGTTTCCATCTTTCGATGGTAACCTTTAGATTATTATCTATTAAAGTCTCTACACTTGGTGTAATAGTATCTTTTTCTTCTAAAGTAATATTTAACTGTCTTAATAATTCGTCTACACTGGCAGCGTCCGTCTCATATTGAGTCACTTTCCCATCATCAATCACTGTAACAATTTTAGATAGGGATTGGTAGGCTGTAATACTAATGGTACCTAGCATAAACAACACAATAACCAATAAAGCGATTCTACTTCGATTCTTCATGATTACCTCCTTATAAATTGGCTTGTTCTAGTAGCTAAAGTTTAGTGTATCTTTTACTAACTAAAACAATTTGATTTTCTCACTTGATCTGGCGAATCGGGCTTTACTACAATCATTTGGTAATAAATGTAATTTTTAGTTTATTTCAACTACATTTCAAATTGTAATATACCTTGGTGAGAATTTCAAGCTTTTTGTAATAACTTTTCTTGGAAACATTTAAAAAAACACCTATTTTTATCTTACATTTTACCATTTATCAAGGTTTATAGGGTACTAAAAAAAGTTTTTTAATTAGTGCTACTTAATAACTTCGTAATATCTAATTAATAAATATTATATTCACATTTTTGTAATTTTATACCATCCACCTACTTATTTTTACATTAAAAAAAATAATAACTAAATTGTTAGATGTTTGTTTTATTTTTTAGGCAATTATTTATATGCTAGTTTAATATTGAATAACACAATAATATCCAATAAGTTTAGTATATGTAAACAAAATAAGGAAACAGTTTTTTACAAAAACTGTTTCCTTATTCTATCTGTTATTTTATAGTTTGTTATTCCCTAGGACAATTTAAACATTCTTAGCGCATTTGCGTAGGTCACGTCCTCTACTTCAGCTGAACTCACACCTTTTAACTCACTAATCTTCTGAATCACATACTTTAAATAAGAGGAATCATTCCTTTCTCCTCTATAGGGAATAGGGGTTAAATAAGGCGCATCGGTTTCAATAAGAATTCTCTCCAAGTCAATGGCTTTTATCACTTCTACTGTCTTTTTGGCATTTTTAAAAGTACAAGAACCACCTATGCCTATATAAAATCCTTTTTTAACATATTCCTTAGCCAGTTCCTTACTTCCTGAGAAGCAATGAATAACACCTTCTGATACACCACTCTCATGGATTAAATCAAAAGTCTCCTGACAGGCATCTCGACTATGAATAATGACTGGTAGCTGAACTTCCTTGGCTAGTTCTAATTGTCTTTTAAACCACTTACGCTGCTCCTCCCGTGGTGAAAAGTCATAATAATAATCAAGACCTATTTCACCAATGGCAACTACTTTTTCCTCTTTTGATAACTTTTTAAGCGTTTCTATATCCTTTTCTTCTAATTCTTTTACTTCATGGGGATGCACGCCAACGCTGCAATAAATATAACGATATCTCTTAGCCAGTTCTAACCCGGTATAAGTAGACTTCATATCTGCTGCTGCATTGACTACCCTCCCCACTCCATGTTTAGGCAAGGCCTCTAATAAACTCTCTCTATCTTCATCAAATCGCTCATCATCATAATGAGCATGAGAATCAAAATACATTCTTTTTCTCCTTATTATCCACATTTTTTTACTTTATTTTAATATTTATCCCCACAATAAACAAGGGAGGCTACCAACATCCTCAGAATGTTTTTTATCTGTATCAAATGATGACCACACAGCATTGTAAAGCTTTTCAATAAAATCTGGTATCCTTTCTGTACTCAAACTGCTCACAAGAATGCTACATCTATAGCTAGATTTTCTCCTAAAGCTTTTTCATAAGGGGCTCTGTTATGTTGCCAGTCTACCCAGTAGCATCTGCTACTATAAGGGATATACTTTCCTTTTTCAATACATGACCTGAGGGGATCTTTTTCGTGTAGTCCCAGCATGAGAAAGTCATAGTCACTCGCTTCCATTCTCATATAAGCCCATAACTGTTCGACCCTCTCTTTATTATCCTCAATATCCCAAATAGCTGCACAAGCGTAATTAGCTGCTTCATCTATTTTAGGAAAAGAAGGATAGCCTAACAAACGGGTTGGACACTTTGAAAGCATATTATAAAGAAAGCTATAGCTTTTCACCACATATTGCTTATACCCTTGTTGATTTAAGACATAACCTCCTGTGACAGCTTTTCCATTTTTAAATAGGCCAAAAAAGGTAGCATTTTTCAAATCATAAGCGTCAATCTTTGTCAAACTGCCGTTAACTGTTTTCGCTTTAGCTTCATATAAGGCTGCTAATTCATCTTTCGTGCAATGTCTTATGTCCCCCTCCAATCTTCTTTTTCTAATTCCCGACTTGCAAAAATAAACCTTATACTCTCCTGCATAAATATAAAGTGGCATCACTTTTCTAGGTTTTTCTAGCATTTTTTGCACAACAACATTATCACTTAAAATAGTGGTAAAGTACAAATCCACCTCATCTTTGATTTCTTCATATAAATAACGATAAATAGCAGGAATAAAGACAATCTTCTTTTGATACTCTGGGAGTAGTTTAAGGCCTGCTAAATACCCTAAACGCTTAATCTCTCCTTGCCAATATACACTTCTAATAATGCAGCTTCCTGTTCCTATAATTTGATCCTTTTCTTTATCCTTGAGTACCACCACGAAACATTTGTCTCCTTCCTTTTGAAAGGAAGCTAGAGGGTTAGGGTCTCTTAAATATTGCACAGCAATATCCCCTTCAAACTTACCACTCCTAAAAACATCTCGAATTCCAACCTGGTCCTCATCTGTTGCTTTATAAAATGCATACTGTTTATTTTGGAAGTTCATCTAGATTCCCTCCTATAGGCACATTCATCTTTTGCTCCACTTCGCCTCCAATTCGAAGGTTCATTCCCCAAAACAGTGCCCATAGCAAAGGGTTAGAGTGGCTCATAGCAAATATCCCACGTCTCAATACATTTTTAAAATTGGAAAATTCTTTCCGTGCATCACAACAAATCTGGCTTAGTCTTTCTGGAGACATATTTTTAGGTACAAATGCTAACTCACCATAGTTATAATCCTCCTTAAGCCACCATGCATCATGTAACAAACGCTTTTCTTCCTTTAGGCGTGTATATAAAGGTGTGCCTGGGAATGGCAATAGATGGTTAAAGGCCGCAGTATAGAACTTATGTTTCTCTGAAAATTGCAAGGCCCTTTCAATGGTTGCTTCTGTATCATAGTCATATCCAAATACAAAGGTAGCGTAAATACCCATCCCTGCATCATGAATACGCTTTACCAGCTCATCATTTTCTTTACTCAGGATATTAATAGACTTATTCATCTGCCTCAAATTTTCCTGTTCTAAGCTTTCAAAGCCAATAAGAATAATTTCACATCCACTTTGCTTCATGGCTTTTAATAGCTTCTCATCCTTTGCCATACTCAGTGTTCCTTGTCCTGCCCATTTAATACCTAAGGGTGTGATTTTTTCAAATACCCCTAAAGCATTAGCTTTATTTGCAATTAAATTATCATCTACTAAAAAGTGATACTTATGCTTAGATTGCTTAATATCAGCTACTATCTGTTCATGGGGCCTTGCAAAATATTTACAGTTATAATATCCTGCAATAGCACAAAAATCACAATGATTGCAACAGCCTCTACCTGTTTCCACTAGCGAAACAGGTAGGTATTTTTTACCTTTAAAAATAGATTTATCAGGAAGGGAATGGCTAAATACTGTTTTGCCTTTATAGCTTGCCTTAAGCTGCCCTTTTATAAAGTCTTGTAGCATCTCTTGCCAGATACTTTCGGCATTACCTATCATAATGCTATCGGCATGCTGCTTCACTTCTTCTGGTGCAAGGGTTGTATGATATCCCCCCATTACCACCGTCACACCTCTCTGGCCATACTTCTTAGCGATTTCATAGGCTCTTTTGGCTGTATAGGTCTCTACTGTAATGACTACTAAATCTGTTGGGTCATCATAATCAATGCGTTCTATTCTATCATCATAAAAAGCTGTTTCAATGTCAGCTGGCGTCAAGGCCTTGAGTACTGCTATAGTCAAGGGTTCCATCTTCCAGGTTCCTATATATTTTTGCCCTTCCTTTTTGCCAATAGCAGGTAAAATAAAGGTTAGTTTCATCTTATCCTCCTCAAACCATATTTACTGAATACTGGAATTATCACACATTACTTCTCTTGTAAAAAGCTCATATTTATTGGATATCCCTTATAACCCATATTAAGTGGTATAGAAAGCCATGGACTATGCCTAAAGGGCGCCAGTCGTTTTAAGATATTACTATTTTTATACGTTTCTTTCCATGCCCATGTAATACCTGCTTCTAGTTCCTCTACGGTCATTTGAGCGGGAGTAAATACACAGTGCTCTACATCATACATTGCCCAATTCCGTTCAAAAATTCTTCCAGCTTCATCTAACTGACGGTATAACTCCGTCTTCGGAAAAGGTGTCAAGATGCTATAACGTGGCAAATCAATTTTTACTTTAGTCACCATGTCAACTGTTCTTTCAAAAACAGATGCATCTTCATGGTCACCCCCAAAGGCAAAACAGCCTTGTACCAAAATACCATGTGCATGGAGTTTATTCATTAGTTCTGCATAAGAAGCCACTTGATTTACCCCTTTATGTACATAAGCCTGCGAATCTTGACTAATTGATTCAAACCCAATTAATAATCCTTTACAACCACTTTTCTCAAATATCTTTAATAGTTCATCATCCATTCCTACATGGGAGGTCACCAGCCCTAACCAATAGATCTTTAAAGGGATCAATGCTTTAAATAGTCTTTTAGCATATTCGATGTCTATGATCAGGTTGACATCTGGAAAAACAATGACTTTAGCATTTAAAGCCCTAATCTCTGCCACTACTTCTTCAATGGGTCTTTTATACACGGTACGCCCAAATGCAGTAGGGTATGCACAGAAAGTACATGGATGACTACAGCCTCTCACCAATTCTACTGTATTTGTAGTAATATAACCTTTTTTATTGAGTAGTTCCCTTCTCGGAATAGGCCTACCTTCTATTTTAAAATCACAACCCTGATGATAAATAGGCTTTAATTCTCCTTTTACAAAATCTCTAAGCATCTGGGGAAAGGTAAACTCTGAAAAACCTGTCATCACCACATCTGCATGTAAGGAAGCTTCCTCTGGCATCATAGACGGATGAACGCCTCCTATAAAAACCTTGATTCCCTTTTTTCTAAAATAATCCGCATAAGCATAACACCTAGGGGCTGTCCCAGTAATACAAGTGATTCCTATGAAATCTGCTTCTAAATCCAGTGGAATGACACCTACTGTCTCATCATAAATCACGACTTCGGCGTCTAACTCCTCTGGCACCAAAGCAGCTAATGTTGTCAATGTCAGTGGTGCATAATGAAGTGATTTCCCAAAATTCCCATTATATCGATGCATAGCACCTGCCGGTGCAAGCAATGCTATCTTCATCTATTTTCCTCCTCATTTTTCTATAAAAAGACTTTTATGCTCCTATTAGGTCAGTCTCTCTTTTAACTATCTGTCTCTCATCCTTCGTTTTGATAATAACCAGCAAAAAGGGTGTCCCAGCTCCCTGTGAGAGCTAAATAGGTAGGCTTGATATCCCCTAATTTTTGTCCCATCTGCACACACCCTTCACTATATTCTTTTTGGGGATTCCCTGTTAAAACAAAGATTTGAACAGGCTTTAGCTGTCCTAATTGTCTACAGTAATCATAATGAAAATTTTGCCTTAACCTTTCCTCTACCTGTTGGATGGAAGGTAACTCCTGACTTTGAATATAGAGTACATAGTGATCCTCATGAGGAGCAAAAAGGTAAAATTTTTCATTTAATCCTAGGTTTTCGATACATACCTTACAAAAGTCTTCATGTAGCTTTTCCCCAAACAAATCGCATACCTTATCATTCTTGCCGATAAATCTTATAAGGGGCATAGCTTCTTTAAACGCCACCACTTCAATCACATCATACGTACGATACCTATAAAAACCTCCTGCCGTGGTTACAACAACTTCATAAGTCTTATTTTTTTCCAGTGCCTCTATACCTATTGTTTTATTTTCCATCTGCCCCTCCTGATTGAAGGGTAAAAACTCAAAGAAATGAGAATAAATGCTAAGGATAGAGCCTTCTTCTCCCACTAAAGGAAAGGAGGTGAAACACTCTGTAGAAAGTAGACCTTTGGGCTGAATAAAGGTCTTTGGAAATAAGGCCTTAAGCTGGGGCACATACCTATTAGCATTGGCATCACACCAGCAGCTTATAACTGCAAGCTTTGGCCAAATAGCTTCATACTGCTTATCTCTCACTGCCTTTTCGATTTGGGTTCTTCGCCTTTTAGACAATTGAGCTAATAATCTTTCTTGATGGGCATCTATGTACTCAAGGAGCAAAAGTAAATAAGTAGGATTCCAAACAGAAATCAAGGTGAGATTTTTCTCTTTTAAAAGTGCTCCTACTGTCTTTTCATAGAACTTCTCCATATCTGTCTCTGTTTTAATTCCTTTGGGTGATACAAAGATAAAGTCCATCAAATATTTTTCAAGCTTACCAAAGTAATCACCATCTTCTTCAAATCCAATAGGAATCCCACTAGATGTCATCCTCTGCCTGCTTGTAGCTGGTGTAATGGACCAATAGCTTCTTCCCCACCTAATAGCTGGATAAGCTGTATACAGGTCATAAAGCCATGGTTTAATCCCCCACTGGAATTCTTCCTTTAATGCCTTTGTATAAGGAATTAGCTTAGAAGCCTTGGTTGAACCACTAGTTGGCTCAAAAGCAATAAGTGCCTCACTGGTTAATAAAGGCTCTTGCTTTTTCTCTAACCTCTCAATATAGCCTCTGTAGGTTTCATAATCAGAAAGAGGCACCTTCTCACCATACTCCCGTACCCCTTTTATATCCTTAAAGTTATATTTTTTGCCATACTCAGTCTCTGCCTGACTCTTTAAAAGCGTTAACAGCTTTTGTTGTTGCACCCTTTTTATTTTTTCCAAAGAAAACTCTTCCATCAAGGTTTCATAGCTTTTTTTATAAAGAGCGATACAAACTGTATTAATGAGATAATAGAAAAGTCGTTCCATATTTCCTCCTATTACTGTTCAAACAAGAATCTAACTGCTCTTTTTGAAAGATTATCCTTTGAAAGCTGTGTGATGCAAACCATATCATTCCCTTTTATATACTCTGGGTTATGTTCTACAAAATAAGCAATGTGTGGATCCTTTAGTTTATCCTCTGTAATATCTGCTACATGTTCTTTAAGTTTATCCTTTTGCTGTTTGTAGCCAATCACTCCTGTCTGAGGGTCATAGTCCTCAGGATAACAATACTTACCATAAGCATCCATCTTTTCTTTTATAGATGGGGGAGTTACTTGCTTATAGTTAGGATAAAACGTATTAAAAAAGGTAGGTAGTAGCTTATAGGTCTTATAGCCCTTACAAATTAAAAACCAATAAAACGCGCCGTAAACCTCTTCAAATTGAAAAAAGAATCTAGCAAACTCTATAAATAGGGCCATACTTCCCCAATAATCCTTATGAATAATCGTATCTCCTGAAAATACCCCATGCATCACTGTCTCCCCTATAGGAATATGTAAAATCTTTTGAGTAGAAAAGCCCCATATATTTCCACTCCCATCTCTTAGGACAATACAGTAATCCTTTTCTTCTAAATCCCGCAAAAAATTTTCTTTTGTCATATTGTCATAAAATGTATCCATCAGTCTATACATGACTTCTTTGTCTTGCTGGGTTAATGCCTCTTGCCTTACTACACTGCCTTTAAGATCTATCATTCTGCTTCTCCCCCTTCTTTAAGCCAAATTTCATCCCTTGCTTTTTAAATACTTCTTTTCTAAATAGCGGATTATAAATCAAATAGGTCAAAAAGCGGTAGGGCGTACGCATATTCGTTCTAGGTTCTAGCGCTCTTCTAAATATAGACCATGGACTATTGAAGCTCCTCCTACACCAAAACGAAACTTCTGTGAGCTGATCGGGTGTCATATTTTTAGGTACAAATGCCGCATAATTAAAACGATATGCTTCATGAAGCCACCATTTGCCATCATATAATAGACGTCCTTCTTTTTTTAGCTTCTCATAAAGTGGGGTATGAGGATAAGGCATTAAAATATTATAAGCAGCAAAACAGAATTTATTTTTAATAGCAAATCTGCAGGTTTCCTCTATGCTTTCCTTAGTATCTCCATCATAGCCTACAGTGAAGGCCGCCCAAGTTTGAAGCCCCCATTTTCTAAGGGCTTTAACTTCTTTTTTATAGCGCTTAAGAGCTTTCTTTTTATTAGCACCTTTATTAGCAAACTCAAGGTTTGCTTCATTAATGGATTCAAAACCGATTACTAAGCCTAAACAGCCACTTTTTACCATAAGAGACATGAGCTCTTCATCTTCTAGCATATCTAAACTGCCTTGACTCACCCACTTGACCTTAAGGGGAATTAATGCCCGAAATAATACTTTGGCTTTTTCAAAATCTGATACAATATTATCATCTACAAAAAATAAGAGCTTCCTTGGTTGACTTTGAATTTCCTGCACCACTTCCTCTACATCCCTTGTATAATGATGCCCTTTAAAATAGGTACTAGAGGCACAAAAGTTGCAATGATATTTACAGCCTCTTGAAAACTGTAGTAGGGTAATGGGCAAATACCCCTTTCCCTCAAAAAGATCTCTTCGGGTAATGACTCCCTTTTGTGGTATTTGCGGCTGAACTGCACGATACACCTTTTGGAGGCGTCCTTCTCTAAAATCCTGTAGCATCTGTCCCCATACATCTTCTGCATCTCCTACAATGACACTATCCGCATGCTCCATCACTTCTTCAGGTAAAAGCATGGCATGCATGCCACCCATAACCGTTGGGACACCTCTTTCACTGTATTCCCTACTAATTTCATAGGCTCGCCTTGCTGTAAAGGTCTCTACTGTAATAGCTACTAAATCTGCTGGCTCATCATAAGGAATAGTCTCCATGCGATCATCATACATGACTATTTCAATCTCTGGTGGTGTAAGGGCTGCTAAAATTCCTAGTTGTAAGGGTTCCATTCGCCCTTCATCTACATACAAGCTATGTTCTCTTCTTCCAATGTTTGGTTTGATCAATACTAACTTCATGCCTACCTCCCCCCAATTGCTTACCTTGTTTTCTACGAATTTCTATAGCTGAAACGGTATTTAATATGACATAAACGCCCCAATGAAGGGGGTGCAAATGCAAAGGATTGCCTAGCATCCTTTTTAAGATATTTTTAAACCCATAAAATTGATACCTTATCTTTTTACAGCCATCACGAAGCTCTGACGGTGTTAACTTCTTAGGCTGATACACTGTATCCCCATAACAACATGCATTATTTATCCACCACGCTTTGTAAATAAGTCTATTTTCCTCTTCCAACCGCTTATACAGGGCTGTACCTGGCATAGGAATAAGTGGATTAAAATTAGCTACAGCAAAATGATGCTTCATTGCAAATTGAAGGGTTGCTTCAAAACTCTCCTGGGTATCCTCATCGTATCCAAGCACAAAAGTGGCATAAATCATGAGACCATGCTTATAAATATTTTTAATTCCTTCTTCATACTGGGTAGCTAAATTAGCTACTTTGTTCATATGCCTTAGGTTCTCAGCCTCTAAAGACTCAAAGCCAATCAGTACTAATAAGCAACCACTTTCTTTCATTAACCTTAATAACTTATCATTCATAGCAATATCCATGCTAATCTGACACGCCCACTTTTTCTTGCATTGCTTAAGTGCTTGTAACAATCGAAGAGTGGTTTCTTCATTTAAGAAGAGGTTATCATCTATAAAGAAAAATAATCTTTCTTTGGTCTCCTTAATCTCCTGCACCATCAACTCTATATTCTTTTGGCGCACCTTATGAGGATACATTGCTTTAATGGAACAAAAGTCACACCCAAACTTGCAGCCTCTAGAAAATTGCACTACCCCTATTTTTTGATAATGCTTTCCATTAAAAGAGGCATGATTAGGATCTATATAGCTTAACTCACAATCTCCCTTAGAGTAATAGCGTGGCTTTGCCTCCCCTTTTAAGGCATCCTCTATTAAAAGAGGCCATGTATCCTCTGCATCACCTACCAATACAACATCTCCATAGTCTGCTGCCTCATCTGGCACCATACTGGCATGAAATCCTCCTAATACTATCAAATTATCTTGCCTTTTATACCGCCTTGCTAGCTGATAAGCCCGCTTAGCAGAAAAAGTATCAAAGGATAAAACAATCATATCAGACGCTAAATATTCGGGGAGTACTTCAATGCGATCATCTAGGTAGTCTATTCTTACTGTTTCTGGTGTCAAGGAAGCTATAATGGGGAAAATGAGAGGTTTCATGGCATCATAGCTTTTGCCTTCAAACATGCTCACTCTAATGACTGTAATGTTCATATCTTTTCTCCTTTTATATTCCTACATATTTAAAACCAATATTACTACTTAGTAGTATCGTTTTTTCGATTAATGATTTATTAGGTGCATGCCATACACGTCCTACAATATTTTTAAATCGATAGGTTTCTGCCCAAACTTCATGATAAATCTCCTCTAGCCTTTGTGGGGATATATGAATAGGCTGAAAAACGGCTTTATGTTGTGTATACTTTGACCAATCCTTTGTTAAGATTCTGCCTTGTTCCTCAAATTCCTTAAAAAGTGGAGACCCTGGAATAGGTGTCAAAATAGCAAACCTCGTCAAATCTAAATGCATATAACGAATACGCTCTGGCATAGAAAGTAGTTCTTCCTCTGTATCATGATCAAAGCCTAATACAAAACAGCCATTGACAGCTATATTATAGTGATGCATTCTCTCAATAACCTCTTTATACTTCTCCGTATTAGAAAAGCGTTTTTTTACTCCCTTAAGGGACTGCTCACTAAGCGATTCAAGCCCAATCAAAACCCCCGTGCATCTACTTCTCCTAGCTGCTTCTAAAAGCTCATCATCAAAGGCTATATCTGCCGTTGCATTAGATGCCCACCTTATATTTAGCTTTTCTAATTCCTTCATTAGCTCTAAAGCATATTCTCTTGGCTTAAGAAAATTAGGATCAAAAAAAATAACTTTATTGGTTTTTAGAGCCTTTAACTCATCAATGACTGCTTCAATGGGCCTTGGAGCACTTCGCCACATTTTACTAATGGCACAAAACTTACAGCCATTATTACACCCTCTGTCTGCAATAATCGCTGGAATCCCTAAATACTTAGCACGGCTCACCTTATCTCTAGCAGGTACCTTGATATGACAAACATCAAATTTTTGATAATCATAGACCTTTTTAGGTTGTCCCTTTATAAAATCATAAAAAAAAGCTGGCAAAGAAATTTCACCCGCTCCTATAATGACTGTATCTCCATGTTCTAACCCTTCTTCTGGCATATTACTTACATGATATCCCCCCAACAAAATGTAGGCGCCACGTTGTTTAAATGTCTTTGCATGTTCATACGCTTGTATACTAGAAGATGTCTCAAAGCTAATAGCTACTACATCATACTTTTTCTTATCATAGTCCACCTTTTGTGACATCTCATCACATACATCTATCTCAATCCCTAAGTCCATTGGTACTAAAGAAACGAGTGTGGGTAATGTTAAAGAAGGATAAGTGAGTAATTTGGATAACTTCCCCCTATAACTTCTTTCATCCTTATTCCATGCATGAATCAATA
>JAEYNQ010000073.1 GCA_023412455.1 Bacillota bacterium | reverse complement strand
CCAGAAGCTCTTGTTGAAGACGCTGAAGTATAGTTATTGGAGTTGTCGCACTAAGAGGTAGATACTTGCCTTATTGGAAATCAAGAACGATGCAAAAGACTTATTTGCTACGGATATGTGATAAAATGATTGAAAATTCTTTATTTAAGCTATAAGATTATGTTAGAAGCGAAAGTACACGGATTACAATAAGTGATAGGGATTTTGCTGAAATCCATTCAGAATGGATGGAGGAATTTGGTATGATAAAGGAAATAGATAAGAAGGATATTGCAGAATGTGTAAAAGTTATTAAAGCTAGTTTTAGTACAGTAGCAGATGAATTAGGTTTTACAGCGAAGAATGCTCCTAGATTTACAGCATTTGCAACTTCAGAAGAAAGGTTAGAGTGGCATTTGAATAAAGAGCATCGTCTGATGTATGGGTTTTATGAAAATGATTGTATTATAGGATATTATTCTTTATTGCTACAAGCCAATAATGAGTGTGAATTAAATAATTTATGTGTTATTCCTGAATACAGGCATAAGAAAATAGGGGAAGAGCTTTTGAAAAATGCATGTGAGGTTGCAAAAGACTTTAACTGTAAAAAGATGAATATTGGTATTGTGGAAGAAAATCAAGTATTAAGAAAATGGTATGAGAAATTTGGCTTTATTCATACTGGAACGCAAAAATTTGACTTCTTTCCTTTTACTTGTGGATATATGCAAAAACACTTATAATCAGCAATTCAGACAAACAAAAAATGAATAATGAAAAGAACGCTAGTAGTGAACCGATTAATGAGAAAAGGACGACTGAGGTAATTAAATGGTTTGATTACTTACAGGATAATTAGATGCCTTGGGAAGAAAGCTCGGAAATATAAATGCCTAAGTTCTAAGTGAAACAAATGAAAAGGAGAATGAGCTATGCACAGATGTCCATGGTGTGAATGTAATGATAAGATGACCCGTTATCATGATGAGGAATGGGGAGTACCCCTAAGGGATGATAAAAAACAGTTTGAGTTTTTGATGATGGAAGTCATGCAGTGTGGATTGAATTGGAATATGATGCTTCAAAAAAGAGAGATTTTTCGTTTGTGCTTTGATGGATTTGATTTTGATAAAATAGCAGCTTATGAAGAAACGGATATTGAGCGTATCTTTAATACAGAAGGAATGATTAGGTCGAGACGCAAGATAGAGGCCATTATTCATAATGCCAGATGCTTTCAAAAACTGAGGATGGAATTTGGTTCCTTTAGTCATTACATTTGGGGATTTACCAAGGGAAAGACCTATATTTTTGAAGGACATGATGAAGGCGTAATAGTGGCAAAAAATAGTCTATCAGATGAAATAAGCAAGGATTTAAAGAAGCGTGGGTTGAAATATATGGGTTCAGTCACCGTATATTCTCATTTACAAGCCTGTGGAATTATCAATGATCATTTAAAAACCTGCTTCCGATATCAAGAGCTTTTAGAAATATCGGATGTGGCTTTTAATCAAAAAGATGAGAAGTAAAAGTATATGCTGGAATGATCCTTCCATAGGAATAACCCTATAGCTGTTGATCCACAGAATATAGACTAAGATAACCCAAGAGGATCGAAAAAGAAAAGGTGACAAAAATCTATGGAGAATGTTTTTGCTAGAGGGGCGAATTTAGTTGATGAAATCAGGTGGAATTGTAAACCTGAACTGCTTAAAGAAATATTTAAGTTAAGGACAGAGGTTTGGAAATATCATCAAATGTATGTGGAAGGAGGTACCATCGGTATTTTTGATGATTTACAGGATTTTAAGTACAGTAGTTTTGCGTTGCTTCCCACAGCAATAGAAATAGTTCTTGCCCAAGAAAAGGAGGAGAACTTTACTATAGCTCTTTCTCTACTTCATAGATGTATGAAGGAATCAGATACCACTGAAATACCCATTAAATTGCAAGAGCAATGGGAAGGGCTTCAAGCTAAAGTAAATAGGCTTGGAACAAAAGATTCCTTATTACTTTGGAAAGATATCTGCAAGTGGTATAGGGTGGATCAAAGTAGAATGGGTAAATAAACTAATAGTGTTTGGAGGGTAAAAAGGTGCTACAAATATTTAATGGGCTTATTGTGCTTGTATTTGGGATTGCCATTATGTATATCTTATTGGATATAGAAAAAAATAAAAAAAACCTATGTATAGTAAGTATTTTTACTGTGGTTCTTTATAATATACAAGGTATATTTTATTTGACGTTTGGAATAGACTTAATTATTACAGGTTATCCTTTTATTACCCATATTCCAACTTTCATTTTCTTTATAATCTTATCCAAACAAAAGGTTACCCACGTTCTATTTACCCTATTTACAGCCTATGTCTTAATGACTCCTAGACGTTTAGGTGTTGAATTTATTACCCACATTTTTAAAGACACTATTTTTATTACTATTTTTGCAGAAATAGGTGTTTCTATAGTCATTATTGTCCTTGTCTACCAGTATCTAGGCAAGGTCTTTATAAAGCTCAATAGACAGGATACTAAAGGCAACTTTTTGATTAATGTAGTTCCTTGTCTCTATTATTTAGTATGCTATATTGGTAGCATCTATACAGATTATATTTACACCATAGATAGTACTATCATTTATCAGTGGCTTGCATCCCTATTGAGTATTATTTTTTATTTGATGCTTATCTATTATTTTCAAGAAACCTTCGATCACCTGATTATTAAGCAGGAAAAAGAAATACTAAATATTCAGATGAAAGCTCAGCAGAAGTATATAAAAGAGATTAGGGAGTCTCAGGCTAAGGTAGCCATGTATAGGCATGATTTACGTCATCATTTACAATATATTAACATGTGTATTGGACAAGGAGATATTGAGAAGGCTCAAGACTACATAAGTGAGATAAGTTCAGAAATTATTAGTTCAGCTGTTGTAAGATATTGTGAGAATGAGACCGTTAACATTATTTTATCCTCTTATGTGGCTAAGGCAAATGAAAAACAAATAGTGATGAAGGTAGATGTGAAACTTCCAAAGGAGCTAAATATATCTGATACAGATATAAGTACTATTTTATCTAATAGTCTAGAAAATGCCATACATGCTGTAGAGAGTATTAAGGAGTTGGAAAAACGAAAAATAGAAATAACTTCTTATATACGACAAGATAAGCTGCTTATTGAGGTAATTAATAACTATGAAGAGAAAGTAGAATTCCAAGGAGGATACCCGATGACTACTAAGGAGGGCCATGGGTATGGAACTAAGAGTATTATTTCAATAGTAGAAAGGTACGAGGGTATATCTTCTTTTACGGCCAAAGAGGGAGAGTTTAGCTTGCGAATTGCAATATAGAGTGACATAATCTGTAAAAAGTTTTGCTTTTAAAAGAGATAAAAAGCAAGAGCAATGACTAAAGCCCATAAAATGGAAGAACTAATACATTTCATAATAAAAAAAGGACATTTTGCGCTAAAAATTTAAAACATATAAAATATTATATATAATTATAAATGACATTAGTTTAAAATAAATAAAAGGAGATTAGTATAATTATGAAAAAGATTATTTCAATGGGAATTATGTTAATGATGTCATTAGTTCTATTAACAGGTTGTGGTGCTGATTTAACACCAGCAAAAGAAAAGCTTACTGAAATAGAAACAGTTTTTGCTGAAGCAACAGAGTTATATGAGGCTAATGGTTGGAATCAAGATGCAACAATGGTACAAACACACGATGATTTAGCAGCTGCCTTAACTGAAATGAAAGAAGCTCTAGATAGTCCAGGACTTGTAACTGATGATGATGTAACACAAATATTAGAGTATTTAGACATCATTATGGAACAAGTTAATATGTATAAGGAAGCAGTGGGCATATCTTTATCAGATATAGCTTCATAAACCATTTCAGATGGAGTAAATGCATTAAGAGAAGGAATGACTATGATGGGAGCACCAAAAACGATTATAGTAGATCCTACTACATAAGGTGGACAAAGATATAATCAAACAGATAGTGGTGAGATGATAGTAAATCTTGCAGGCTATGTAGAAACACTCTATGAATGGCAAACTAAAGCAATTACGACTAAATAGATTATAAATACTGCGGTAATATTTAAGGGGCTATCTTACTAATTTAGGTACATCTCTTCTATGTAGACAAACAAGTTTACAAAAATTAGAGAGTATCATTTTTAGTCAAGAGGCTCCTTTTCTATTTCAGCTTATGGGGATAAAATTCAACTCTTACAACAAAAGAAGGAGATGGGTGATAGGATGCAAAGTATTATTTCAATAGGAATGATCTTCATGATGGCATTGACTTTATTGACAGGAGGTGGTGATGATTTGCCGGAAAGCAAAGAAAATTTTAGTGAAATTGGAAATGTTTTTATGCTAGAAAAGCATAATAGTCCGGGAGATTTAACGAGAGCAAAGGAAAAGTTTAGTGAAATAGAAACTGTTTTTAATGAAGCAACAGAGCTTTTTCATGCCAATGGCTGGAATCAAGATGAGGCGATGATACAAAACCATAATGACATAGCGGATGCCTTAACTGAAATCAAAGAAGAGCTAGATGCCCTAGACTTTGTAACGGCTAGTGATGTAGAAGAAATAGAACATTACTTAGACATGGTTATGGAAGAAATGGAAAGATATAAAGAAGGGATGGGTAGTACATCTTTAACAAAAGAATTTACAAAGGAAAAGAGAAAGGCTAATCACTGAGCACTAGAGAAGGTCATAGATGTGGGAAGCATATGTCAATTCGTACTAAAATAGGATAATTTATGATAAAAGTAGACAATTTGTAGAAAATTTCTTATAATTATAGACAGCAAGGAAACATAATTTATACAGAGGAGTAGTGATGAATATGAAAAAGCTTATTTCCATGGGTGTTATTTTAATCATGTCATTGGCTCTATTGACAGGTTGTGGTGGCCCTGACTTAACAGGAGTAACAGAAAAATACAATCAAACGGCAGATATTTTTAATGAAGCAGCAGATCTTTTTAACACCAATGGTTGGAATAATGATGATGAATGCTTAAAAATGCATAATGATTTAGCAGATGCTATTGAAGAGATTAGAGTGATTATCGAAGATCCAGAGCAGGCAAAGAACATTGATGTAGAGCAAATGGAAATAGAGCTAGATAACCTTATTGCTTCAGTGAAAGAGTATAAGGAAGCAGTAGCAGTACCTGCACCAGTGGAGACTACTTTTGATTTAGCTGCTTTAACAGATATGTATAATGAAATAGCTGATTTACATACAGAAGTAGTAGCTCAGGCACAACAAAATGGGTGGGAGCAAGATGCAGATGTAGTGGACACCTTAAATGAAGTAGCTACAACAATGGAAATGCCACAAGCTCTTTTGGAAGACCCTACAATCATTGAAGGAGAGGATCTTACCCAAGCAGATATTGATGAGTTTACTGCAGCTCTTGGTGGTTTTATAGAGCCACTCAACCAATTACATGAGATAACAGCTACTGCTTATACAGGTACTGCTCAGTAAATAAGAAATGAATAGGAACTTAAAAAAGCCTTACAATTTGTAGAAAATACAGATTGTAAGGCTTTTTAAGGTTTACATGGTTAAATTTATCTGGTGAAACCCTGTATAATTTCACTGGAGATTTGTCATATCCACAAAGCGACGCAGTACAGCGGATACCTCCGCTCTCGTGGCCGTACCCTGTGGGTCAAAGAGGTTGCTGTTCTTTCCACTGATGACCCCTGCCATCTGCATCTGCTCCACGGCTTCTTTGGCGTAGGTACTGATCTTGCCATGATCGGCAAAGGTGTTCTCTGCATGGGCCTTTGGCAAGGTATAGCTCATGGTCTTGGCATAGTTGTTCATAATGATCGCTATCTGCTCACGGGTAATGGATTGATCAGGGCCAAACCTTCCATTGCCAACGCCGCTTACAATGTTGTTTTTGCTTGCCCACTCAATGTAGCCCATATAGTAGGCGTTATTCTTCACATCACTGAAGCTACTCTTAGTATAGATGCTCACATCCACGTTTGCCAGCTGCCCGAGGGCGGTGACGAACATTCCTCTTGTCATGGGGGTGTTAGGGCTGAAGGTGGTGGTGGAAGTGCCACTGAACAATCCACGGCTTACCACAAACTCAATATCTTCCTTTGCCCAATGGCCTGCAATGTCCTTAAATGGGGTAGGGGTCTCCTTATAGCCGACGCCGTAGGTGGAAAAGTGAGAGGTAGAAAAGTGCAGTACCTGTTCCCCACTGTTATACACGGAGTCTGGGAGCCAGTGGACCTTGCCGCTCTCATCCACATAGACTGCCTGCACATTCTCAGCTTGTTCATTTGCACCGAGGGTGTAGGGGATGGCGACGGATACATTTCCTGCTCCAAAGCTCTGTACTTGTTTGCCGCTACCGTAGTTCACCTTAAGATCGAATACGGGGCGATTGCCAATGGCTCGTTTTGCATCTCCCTGGAGCTTGCTGCTGTTCATACGGGTGGCGGTAATATTCACATCAGACTTTGCCTGCCTGTTGATTTCCCTCACAGTAGCCAAATCCATACCGATTCGGATATCGGGGCTATCCACCACCACAATGATGCTGACGATTTTCTTGATGATGATGATATCTTGGACGGACTTTGGCAGATTGATCATAACATGAGATCCAGTCTTATTGTCCGTATCCACTCGGAGTATCACAGTGATGCCGTTTTGCTCAGTACCGTTTTTCCTTGCTTCTGCCATAGCCTTGTCAAAGGCATGGGTGATATCTTTGTCGGTAATGTTCACGACGACATTCACCGTGCCGAGCACCTTGACTTCACCATGTGTGGGAGCATTTGGCTCATGGACTGCGGGTGGGTTGGCGATGATGGAGCTGCTGTTGTCATTGGAGGAACTTCCACCGCCACCACTACCGCCACCACTACCACTACCGCCACCACCGCCGCCGCCATTATAACGCCAGCTTGCAGTAACTATCAGATGGGATGTTACATTGGTAAAGGCTTTATCCCAGCCGGTAAAGGTATAACCACTGCGGGAAACAGTAGGAGCCATTGCCGTGCTACCCTCAGCGACAGTCTGCATTAATTCACCGCCGCCTGTACGGGTTCCACCATTCAGGTTAAAGATGACAGTATAAGTTTTATCCGTGACTGTTATCTTTCGGCTGACGGTGAGGTTGCTTGGCAAGGTAAGCCATGCCGGAGGGGAGGAATAGTTGATGTCTCCGGTAAAGGTCTGCTCATTGCCCATTGTAGTTCTATCCAGTGTTTCGCCACCATTCCAGTTAATGATATAAGTAATGCTTTCGTCCCCAACTTTAATGCTGCCGTTTGTGGGGAGAATGTCGCTTCCCAACTTAGCGGCCGTAGCTGAGCTGTCGCTATTTGTGATTACCGTCGTATCGTCGAAGGTTGGGTTTACCGCTGTAACTGGGGCGACCGTGACAGTTATGCTCTTAGTGATACTGCTAGGGTCTATGTTTTTGTCGCCGGTGAGCGTGCCAGTCACCTCATATTTAGCAGTCTTGGCATTATAGGGGGTGGTAGTGGACCATGTGATGGGTAGACTTGTATTAATGCCATTGGTGGTGGAAATACTCACACTTGAAGGCAGACCTGCCGCATCTACAACATCCTGTGCTTTTGTCGCATTTCGCATTTCATAGGCGGTTTTGC
>JAEYNQ010000296.1 GCA_023412455.1 Bacillota bacterium | reverse complement strand
CGTATATAATCGGCATAGGTCTTCCCAAAAAAATCAAATAAACCATCCATTAAAAGGGCAAAAAGTAATAAGGCCAGTACAGCCTCTAATAAAGAAAAACCTTTTTGGTCGACTTGCTTTCTCATTTTTGCTCTCCTCCTAGACTATTTTATTTCATAATGCCCTGATATGGCGTCCATGGTTAGTTCGGTTTGAATACCCTTATAGGTCATGGTCACCACCAACTTTTTCATAGGGCTTCCATCCTCTGCTAATAGCTCTCCCTTTGGACTAATGACGACACGGTTTATCGTTTGAAGATTAGAATCGGATGCCGCTTGCATAACCATTTGCAGCTCTGGTGATGGGCCTTTATTCTCCATTGTCTCATTCCCACCTGCATCCCTATTGGCTGGTGTCAACTGATACATATCATAATTCCCCACACCTAAAGACTGGGCTAAAAGGGTCTCTCCCGATGTAGCACTAGCCATACTTTGGAACCTCTGGGTGGTGAGGTCTAGTGCCATTTCCTTGGCAAATTTATTCGTCTCTTGCTTATAGATCATTTGGGTACTAGGAAGAGCAACTAGGCCTAGTAAACCGATGAGTACCAATACCACCATTAATTCTATAAGTGAAAAACCTTGCTCCTTGCCTTTCATTCTCCCACCTCCTATAGAGCAATTCCCCGTAAATTACAGTACCAGTCTAAAATGGTATAGCCATAAAGAACAGCAATAAGGGCTGCTCCATTTATAAAGGGGGCAAAGGGATAAGCCTCACTCCTTTTCCTCCTCCAAAGCTGAAAGACGCCATAAATTGCTGCCAATATAGAAGCTAAAAACAAAGTGAAAAATAATAAATCAATGGAAACATAAAGTCCAATAAGTGCCATGAGCCTTACATCTCCAAAGCCTAAACACTCTTTTTTATAGAGCCATCTGCCTCCATAAAATAGAAGGGCAAATATACCAAAGCCTAAAGCTGCTCCTACTAAGGGTGCCCACAAAAAAGCACTATTTTGGTAACGTGCAGCCTGTAAACCTCTTAAAATAAGCCCTATAACCAGGCCAAAAGTAATAATAGGCGTAGGCAAAAGCATATGTTCCCAATCAATACAGGTTAAAACAATAAGGAGGCTGACAAATAAGGCGTACAGTGCCCATTCCAAGCTCCACCCCCATTGATGATAAAGCACCCCATATAAAAAACCTGTCACCAGTTCCACTAGCATATAACGAGGTGAAACTTTCTCCCCACAGTGGCGGCATTTCCCCTTTAAAGCTATGTAACTTATCACAGGAACTAAATCAAATGGTCCTAAATCATGCCCACAGGTGGTACAATGAGAGCCTGGATATATAAGATTCTCTCCTTGAGGAAGACGGTAGATGCAAACATTCAAAAAACTTCCTATTATTACCCCTAAGCCAAAAGCAAAAAGTAGATTCAACATAAAGTAGCTCCTTTAAAAGAAGCAGATATTCAACAGAATATCTGCTTAAGTTGTATTCATAAGTTATTTTCTAAGCCATGTTCCCCTATTATCGCCAGAGTCGCCATACTTATCATAAATATCATCTGAAACTTCTAAATAGAGATGTTGCCCATCAAAACCAATAGCTGCTCCCTCTGTCTGTATATTTTGTTCAGAGGTCTGTAAATAACCTTTTTTGGATAATGTATCTAGAACACCATTTTCACCTGTTAATAAACTAGCTGATGCAGCTGCTGGATCACCTACTTTAAGTCCACCTATTGTTGTAGCACCTTCTGATACAAAATAAGTATTCAATATACGGTCAATAGTCTTTAAGTTGGTTAAATCACCTGTCACTTGGGCATTGGTACGCATACTTGCAAAGGTTGGAAAAAGAATTGCTCCTAAAATACCCATAATTGCTAATACAATAATGAGCTCAATCATCGTGAAACCACCTTGGTTACTTTTTACACTCTTCATTATAATCACTCCTTATACTTAATAATTATTTATGTAAATCCAAAAAGGAATTTACTACATCATCGATGTGGCCATAGTAAAGGTTGGTAAAATAATAGCTATCATAATACCTCCTACTATAATGGCAATTAAGACGGTTAGCGCAGGTTCAATGAGGACCATCAGACTATCAATGGTGGTTTCCACTTCTTCATTGAAATAGCGCCCTATTTTTATAAGCATTTCATCTAATGCCCCTGTCTCCTCCCCTACACTAATCATACTATACATAATAGTGGGATAAATTTTGCTACCCCTTAAAGCTTGATAAAGGCTGCTACCTTGCTTTAATTCATCAATAGCCTTATCCATTTCTTCTGTAGCTACTGCATTATTCATGACCCTTTTTACAATATCCATGGCTTGGAGCATGGGTAAACCAGAAGCCACCAACATAGAAAGGGTTTTGGCAAATAAGGCTGAAAGGGTCTTTCTATTAAGCTCTCCAAATAGTGGGAGCTTCAGGGACAATTCATCTACAAAGTGACGTCCTTCCTTCCATTTTTTAATATTACAAAGACCAATAATTAAAAGGACGCTTATAGCTCCCAAAATAAGACCATGATCTACTAAAAAGTTACTGATCTTGATGACTGCTATAGTAGGCCCTGGTAGCTCCACACCTGCAGATTCAAAGGTTTCTACAAATTTTGGGATAACCGCTACCATCATTAAAATAACTACCCCGATTACAATGACAAGGGTAATGGCTGGGTAAGCTAAAGCTTTCTTAAGCTTTCGCCCTATCCCTAACTGACCATCAAAATGTTCTACCACTTGGTTTAAAACCACATCCAAATTACCTGAAGCCTCTCCACATTCAATCATACTGACTAAAATATCCGGAAAAATAGCCTCTTCTTTACATGCTTCTGATAATGTCTTACCTTTATTCACATTTTCATGGATGGTCATAAGATGCTTTTTAAGGGTTTTATTATGGGCTTGCTCGATGCATATCTCAAGAGCCCTCCCTATACTAATGCCTGCTTGAATCATAGCTGCAAACTGTTTACAAAAAAAAGTAATATCATTTAGGCCAATAGGCTTTTTGAAAATCCCGACTTCACTTAAATCACTGTTAAAGACATTTTTCTTTTTTACAGAAAGAGGATAAAGATATTTATCTGTTAAATATTTTTTTACTTGAAGCTCATTATCTAAGTCAATTTCTCCATTTACAATCTTGTTGCGCGTGATATCCTTTGCCTTATAGAGATAGATTGGCAAACTAACCTCCCCCTTCTTCTTTTTATTAACGTCGTTCTAAAAGACGTTTAAGTTCATCCTTTATTTGCGCATGCTGATTGGCCGTTTCCAGACTAATCTTCCCTTCTCTATACAGCTTAGCAATGGAGCTGTCCATGGCTACCATACCATTTAGGCCTCCTGTTTGAATTTGGGAATAAATCTGATGGGTTTTTCCCTCCCGTATTAAGTTGGTAATAGCTGGATTACTTGTCATGATTTCTAGAGCAATACATCGCCCTTTCACATCACTACGTGGCAAAAGCTGCTGGGAAATAACACCTTTTAATATATTGGCCAGTTGCACTTTAATCTGTTGTTGTTGATGAGGGGGAAAGACATCTATAATACGGTCAATGGTTTGTGGGGCACCTATGGTATGCAAGGTACTTAACACAAGATGCCCTGTTTCTGCAGCTGTAATGGCTGTAGCAATCGTTTCTTGATCCCGCATCTCCCCTACAAGAATAACATCTGGATCTTCTCGCAAGGCTGCCCGTAAGGCCTCTCCATAACTCTTACTGTCAATGCCAATCTCTCTTTGATTGACTATACTACTTTTGTGTTTATGTAAATACTCAATAGGGTCCTCTAAGGTCAAAATATGGCATCTCTTATACTCATTAATGTAATTTATCATGGTAGCTAGGGTGGTGGATTTACCACTACCTGTAGGCCCCGTTACCAAGACGAGCCCCCTTGTATTATCTGCTAAAGTTTTTAGTATGTGGCTAGGTAAACCTAGCTCCTCCATGGTAGGGATATGAATACCTACTGCACGAAGAGCAGCCGCATAGGTTCCTCTTTGTTTAAATACATTGACACGATAACGGCCAATTTGTGGTATGGCGTAAGAAAAGTCCGCTTCACCTTTTTCCATAAACCTTTCATAGATTATTTTGTCTTTACTCACAAGCTGTTCTACAATCTCTTTGGAATCCATAGGCCCTAAAGCTGGAAGGTCTAAGGGCAGTAAGCTTCCATTAACCCTCACCATGGGTGGAATACCCGTTGTAATATGTAAATCTGAAGCTTTTTTTTCATGCACCATTTCTAATAATTTAACAATATCCATTATTATCCCTCATTCTACTGTTCATAAGCTATACGTAGCATCTCTTGCAAGGTGGTTTTTCCTTGTAGTACATTGTAATAGGCATTTTCACCTAAGGTGCGCATTCCCCTCTTAATACACTCGGCTTTAAGTTCTTCTCCTGATAACTGATTGGCTGCAATAATCTCTTGTAGCACATTATCCACAACCATCACTTCATGAACAGCTATACGTCCTTTGTAGCCTGTATAGTGACACATACTACAGCCCCTTGTGGTATAAACACTGGTCCCCTGCGGTACTTTATAGATGAGTTCATCTGTTGAAGTGACTGTGTACTCTTGTTTACAGTTTGGGCAAAGACGGCGTACTAAACGTTGCGAAATAATACCTTTTAAAGCGGCCCCCACCATATAAGGCTCTGCCCCCATATCAATCAGTCGGGTGATACTGCTAGCTGCATCATTGGTATGCAAGGTACTTAATACGAGATGCCCTGTAATAGCCGCACGTATAGCAATACTACTGGTTTCACTGTCTCGCATCTCTCCCACCATAACAATATCCGGGTCCTGCCTTAAAATAGATCTTAAACAACTGGCAAAGGTCAATCCAATTTTACTATTAATGGACACTTGATTAACCCCTTCAACCATATTCTCTACAGGATCTTCTGCCGTAATAATATTCACGTTGCTTTGATTGAGAAGCTTTAATGCTGCTACTAATGTGGTAGATTTTCCACTTCCTGTAGGCCCTGTCGCCAATATGATTCCATGGGGATTTTTTAGCATATTTTTTATTTTTTCCAAATCATCTGGATAAAAACCTAGCTCATCTAGCGTAAATGTACGACCTGTTCGGTACATCAGACGAATAACTGTCTTCTCACCATAAATGGTAGGCAGTATACTTACCCTACAATCCACTTGTTGCCCCTCCACCGTTTTAGACATACGCCCATCTTGGGGCAAACGGCGCTCCGCAATATCTAAGCCTGAAAGTATTTTAATACGGGCAGTGATACCATTTAAGGTTTCTTTTTTGGCCCGGGTGAGCTCTTGAAGTTGCCCATCTATACGATAACGGACACGGACATAATTTTCAAAAGGCTCAATATGAATATCAGAGGCCCCTTTTAAAATAGAACGCTGAAAAATATTATTAACCAGTTGCACCATAGGCGCATTCTCACTGTTATCCTCAACTTCCTCTTCCTCAATCTGTTTCTGACTATCCTCTTGTAACTGCCTTTCTAATTCAAATACGATATTTTGTGTTTTATTGGAGGCATATATTTGATTAAGTAAATTATTAATCTCCGTGCCTGATGCTAAAATAGGGACTATTTCCATCCTGGTAGAAATCTTTAAATCATCTAAGGCAAACATGTCTAAAGGATCTTTCATAGCTACCTTTAACTTATCTCCGTCATACCCTACTGCTACAACAGAATAACGCCTTGCAATACTTTCTGGTACCTTAGAAGCAATAGCATAATCGATGGTATATTTCTCCAAATCCATATGAGGAATACCTAATTGGAATTCCAAAGCACCCATCAAGTCCTTTTCACTCAGCATACCTGACTCAGTAATGACTTCACCTATTCTCTTTCCTGTTCGTTTCTGCTCTTTTATGATCCAATCTAATTGTTCTTTCGATATCATTCCTGTCTCATATAGTAAATCTCCCAACTTCTTACGCTCTATTTTTTTCATATGTACTCCCAATAAACCTTTCATTCGTTAAATTTACATACACTAAACAGTCAAATATTTTTTGAATTAAATGTATTTTCATTATACTATGTAATTGTTTAATAATTCAATGAATATTATTAAAATCTTCTCCTATTTTTTGTGTATTTTTTTGGCATAAAATTTATTATATCAACTTTTTCCACCTTTCTTTGGACATAAATTTGACGTTTATAGGAATTTATGTTAAATTATTACGGAATGTCATTAATTATTACGAATGATCAGGGTAGAGGTGCAAATCTTAAAAGTAACTATATGGAGCTAAGTACGATGAAATATAGCAAAAGGAAGATTTGCCGAAACACACTTTATTACTTGAATAATTTGTGTTGGGACTAAGCAGAATATGTTTAGTACTGTCATGCAAATTCTTGCATGGAGAGCTATCAGGTATCTATTAACAAGACTGTTATATCCTTTTTGTTCTACATAAGCAATGATTGACAGGTTTTACCTGGTACAAACATATTCTTTTAACAAGGAGGATTTTTTTATGCATAAGCGAACGTTTTATTACTTTACTCTTTTTCTAACCTTTCTTTTAACTTTTTCTTTCCCTAGTTTTGGATCTTCTACAGTTCAGTTAGTTCCCACTCTAGCAAGTGAAAGCATGTCTTCTGAGAATCAATCTTTACTTCTCGCTGAAGCTGAGGTGAATGAGGGGGGACAAGAAGAGCCATCCACCCCTTCCTTAGAAACTATTCAGCATGCTAATGCCAACTCTTTTGGTATTTTAACCCTTATCCCCCCTATTGTAGCTATTGCACTGGCCTTTCTAACGAAAAATGTTATCATTTCCTTATTTATAGGTATTTTAACAGGTGCCTTTATGCTATCCTTACAAGCTACCAATCTACTTAGAGCTACTTATGGCACCTTTGAAAAGTTTACATATGTAGCACTTTCTTCACTGGCAGACCCTTGGAATGCTGGAATTGTTCTGCAAGTTTTAACCATAGGTGGACTTATTGCACTCATTTCCAAATTAGGTGGTGCTAAAGCTGTAGCAAACGCCCTCTCCAAACGAGCAAAATCTGCTAAAAGTTCTCAGTTTTTTACGTGGCTTCTTGGCCTCTTTATTTTCTTTGATGATTATGCTAACTCACTAATTGTTGGCCCTATTATGCGTCCTGTTACAGGTGCTCAACGTGTCTCAAGTGAAAAACTAAGCTTTATTATTGACGGAACAGCTGCTCCTGTAGCTGGTATTATGTTTGTTTCCACCTGGATTGGTTATGAACTTAGCGTCATCCGAGATGGTTTTGGTCAAATTGGTCAAGCGGTTTCACCTTTTAATATTTTCTTAGAAACCATTCCATACCGTTTTTATAATATTTTAATGCTACTATTCATTTTATTTATTATTTTCCTCGCCAGAGATTTTGGACCTATGTACCATGCTGAACGTCGTGCACGTTTAACAGGTAAGCTTATTGCAGATGGTGCTACGCCCCTTGCTGGTGATGATATGGAGGATATGAATCCTATAGAAAATGTCACCCTTTCTGTTTGGAATGCCATTATTCCTATAGGTGTACTCATAGCTAGTGCCCTCATTCTATTTTATACTAATGGACGAGCCGCTTTACTTGCTGGTAGTGACGAAAGCCTTATTCGCCTCATGACTTCTAACCCCTTTTCCTTTACAGCTATTCGTGAAGCTTTTGGGGCCTCTGATGCCGCTATTGTGCTCTTTCAAGCTGCTCTTATTGCTTCTATCCTAACTGTTTTAATGGGCTTCTTCCAAAAAGTTTGGTCTATTAAAGAGGCTTTAGATATTTGGGTAAATGGGATGAAGTCCCTTTTAATAACAGGTGTTATTTTGATTTTGGCTTGGTCTTTAGCTGGAGTTATTAAAGAATTAGGTACTGCTTACTTTTTATCTCACTTTTTAGCTAAGGCTATTCCTAGTTTTCTACTTCCTTCACTTATTTTTATCTTTTCTTGTGTTATTTCTTTTGCCACAGGAACAAGCTATGGAACCATGGGAATCTTAATGCCTCTTGCTATTCCTATTGCCCACACCGTAGGTGGTGGGGACTATATGCTTATTCTTTATAGCATCAGTGCTGTATTATCAGGTGCTATTTTAGGTGACCACTGCTCACCTATTTCAGATACAACCATTCTATCTTCTATGGGAGCGGCATCTGACCATTTAGACCACGTTAGAACCCAGCTCCCCTATGCTATAGTAGTAGGTGCCATTGCTATTATAGGAGGCTATATTCCTCTTGGATTAGGGTTGCCTATTATTATGGTTTTACCGTTATCTATCTTATTGACTTTCTTGATTGTTCGTTTTGTAGGAAAGCCTGTAGAGATGCCCTAGTCAAAGAATAGACCAGAGGGGAACCCCCTCTCTTCTCCCCATAATTTAGGAAAGTAAAAAGATACACTTTCTATAACTATAGAAAAGGTGTAGTTTATCTTTTAGCCCTTAGTGCTTAAAAGATAAACTACACCTTTTTATGGATGAACAAATTATTTCTTATCCACATTACATGTTGTATCTACAATATAGAGAGGTCTTCCTTTACTTTCATCATACATCCTTCCGATGTATTCACCTACTATACCAATAGATACCAGTTGGACGCCTCCTAAAAAAGTGACAACGATCATAAGAGAAGTCCACCCTCTCACAGTAGAAATCCCTGTGGAAAGATAAGCCACCAATGAATAGATCAAAACACCTAAAGAGACAATGACTGAAAAAATACCAATATTAATAATAAGCCTTAAGGGCTTAGATGAAAATGAAAAAATACCATCTAATGCAAAATGAATCATTTTCTTTAAGGGGTATTTGGTGTCTCCCGCCAAACGCGCTTCCCTTTCATATTCTATAGGTATTTGTTTAAATCCCACCCAAGCCACTAATCCTCTTAAAAACCGATTGTGTTCAGGTAGAGACTTAATCACATCTGCTACCTTGCGATCTATCAAGCGAAAATCCCCTGTGTCTACAGGAATCCGGACATCCGTAAGCCACCCTAATAAACGATAAAAAAGCTTAGCTGTTATGAGCTTAAACCATGTTTCTCCTTTACGCCTTTTACGTTTTCCATAAACCACTTCATTTCCTTCTCTCCAAAGCTCAAGCATCTTTGGAATAAGCTCAGGTGGGTCCTGTAAATCCGCATCAATAATGACAAGGGCATCTCCCGAAGCATAGTCAATGCCACAGGATACAGCTGCTTGATGTCCAAAGTTTCTAGAAAAACTTATGACTTTAACTTTCTGATCCTGCTCCGCCTTCTCTAATAAAAGAGGGAGTGTCTGGTCCTTACTTCCATCATTTACAAAAATAAGCTCATAGTCATAGTCCTTCTCCCTATCCATTACTTGGGTTAAACAACTATAACAAGCTTCCACAATTTTTTCTTCAAAATACATGGGTATGATAATCGAAATCAATGATTTCATATGCGCCTTCCCCTCTATACAGTTGGTATCTTTTTCCTCTATCTTAAATATTGCATTTTTCTCCTCATATTATAC
>JAEYNQ010000290.1 GCA_023412455.1 Bacillota bacterium | reverse complement strand
GTTTCCTACAAGATTAAAAAGGAGTGCTCCCAAAAATGGAAGAGCACTCCTTTTAATAGTTTATACCTTTAAACATTCCTCTTATAAGCTTATCCATCCAGCTTAAACTGGTTTGGTGTGTGATCCTATCATCTATGCGATGATAGATTTCATTGGCTAGTAAGCCTATAACCACTAAGAGCCAAAGAAAAATCAGTGGATTGAGTGTAAATGCTTCTAGTAGTTGGCCCCTCATGATGGCCTTTAGGGCAGCCAAACTATTACATCCCCAACAGGGTTTTCCCAAAGCATCAAATATACAGGTCGTCCTATGATGAGTCAATCGACTCACCCCATACATTAAAACGATTGTCCCTATACTCATCAAGCCTAAAAAACTAATTTTAAATAATGGCCATTTTCTTTTCATTATTCTTTTAATGGCACGCCATTGGCATCATTAGGCACTTTATCACAGAGAATAAGAATGCCGTCTATAAGTGTCCAAATAACACCTCCAATGGATGCTATGCCAAAAGTAAAAATTCCTCCTACTGTACAAACTAAAAGTTGAGCAACACCGATACTTGTATAACCTAAATAAAAACGCCCTAAGCCAAAGCAGCCTAAAAAGATTTGAAGCAACCCAGCTACAAGTTTTGATTTTTGGTTAGCTTCATTATATGCCTTGGTGGGCTGATAAACATTCTGTACAGTTTGAGCTCCTTGTTGCGCTCCATTTACATCGTTATTTTGTTGCACAGTTGCCCCACAATAAGGGCAAAAACGCACGCTCTCTTCTAATTCAGCCCCACATTTATTACAAAACATATCTACCCCTCCATTTATAAATATCACACTTTCTTCTCTTTATACTAGCATACTCTCTCTCATGACTTCAAGTATAAATCCTTTAATCCAAAGACACGCTTAATGACTTACGACATATATTATAGAAGAATATCTTATCAATTATGATTTTGAGGAGGTTTTTATGGGAATAGAAATTTGTAAAGATCTGAATGAATTGCACCCAAAAGTTAAAGCATTGGCACTTGAACTCTTAGAAGCGTGTAAAAAGGCAGGCCTAAACATTTTAATTACAGAAACCTATCGTTCTGTAGAACGTCAAGATTATCTTTATGCTCAAGGACGTACACGAGCTGGAAATATCGTTACTCACTCTACAGGGAAAACCATGAGCTCCTATCACCAATGGCGACTTGCTTTTGATATTGCTAACAACTCTAAATCGGACCCCTATAATATGACTGTTTTAACCAAGGCTGGTGCTATTGGTGAGAAGTTGGGCCTAGAATGGGGAGGAAACTGGGCTAGCTTTAAAGATTATCCCCATTTTCAATACACCTTTGGTCTTTCTATAAAAGACTTACATTCTGGTAAATTGATACCTTCATATACTGCTACTTCTTCCTCCGAAAAAGTAGCCACCCAAGAGAACTACCAATTAGCCATTAATGAACTTGTGAAAAAGGGAATTATTACAACACCTTCTGCCTGGGATAACTTAGAAACTGTTAATCCTATCTATGTACAAATGCTTATAATCAATATCGCCCGATATATCCTCTCTCAGCTCACTTACGAAGAGGCCATTAAGCTATTGGTGGAAAAGCAAATCGTCAGTTATCCTGAAGCTTGGCTCAATCAAACCACCTATCCCGTACAAAATGTTAAAAGGCTTATTACACTTGTTGCTGAAAAACTTTAATGGATCAAAAATAACCCACTAAAAATATCCTTATCCCTTTAAAGGGCATAAGAATATTTTTAAGTGGGTTATTTTTTTAGTGGGTTACATTTTTAATCCACTTTCCCCGTGATACACGAATAACAGCAACTATAGATTTAATGACTTCATCTGAACGTAATAATATATACACTACTGGCACAGAAAAACCAAATACCTTTAACCCGATAAAGCCTAATGGTATAGCTATAAACCATAAAAAAACGACATCAGCTACTAATACAAAATGGGTATCTCCACCACCTCTTAAAATCCCCATCATAAGGACAAAGCTTAGGGATTGAAAAACTAAAATAAGTGAACCCACTGCCATAATCCCCATCGCAAGTTCTTTTGTTAAATCAGAGACGTTATAGAACATAAGGACATAAGGGCGAAGAGCATACATGATAATACCACCTACAAACCCAAGTACAATACCTATAATAATGAAGGTATTGGCATACTCATTGACTTTGCTATATTCCCCTTTCCCTATGGTGTTACCAATAATAACTGCTGCTGCATTTCCTACTCCCATTATAAAAACAGATACGAACTGCCACACTATGCTATTAATACTATTGGCAGATACTGCTTCTGTCCCCATCAACGCTACGATAAAGGCCAGTACAGAAGAACCTAGTACCCATACTAACTCATTGGCAACAACAGCTCCTCCTACCTTTACAAAATCCTTTAATAAAATATAATCTGTCTTTAACAAACATTTAAACTTAAACTTAATTTTCTTCTCAAAGAAAAGGATAAACACTATGGTAATAATAAGCTCTACTAAGCGTGCTATAGTGGTGGCAATGGCTGCACCTTTTACTCCTAAAGCAGGTGCTCCTAAGTTACCAAAAATAAGGACCCAATTCAGAATAACATTTACAACGAGAGAAGCTGTGTAAACAACGAGAGAAATCCTCACTGTCTGAACAGAACGTAAGGCACTCATAATAATATTGGTAATGGCAAAGAAAATATAACTGATAAAAATAACCTGTAAGTATTCCATTCCTTGCTCTATAATAATAGAATCCTTACTAAAAATGGTCATAAATTGCCTAGGAAATAATACCGCAACTATCATAAAGAGCAGGGCCGCTCCTATACTAATTTTAATTACAATAGCAATTATCTTATGAATAGCCCCTATATCTTTCTTTCCCCAATACTGAGAAATGAGTACATTGGCTCCACTTCCTATGCCAAAGCATAAAATCATAAATATAAAAAACAGTTGATTAGCTAAAGTTACAGCTGAAAGAGACTGCTCGCCTAAGCTTCCTACCATAACGGAGTCTGCCATACTTACCCCAAACGTAATTAAATTTTGTATGGCAATAGGTATAGCAATGGCTGTTATTAATTTATAAAAGGTTTTGTCCTTGGTCAACATGCTAAAAAATCCCCCTTTTCTAAAAGAATTCAATTTCTATTCTATCATATCCCCTATAGTGATACTAGCTGTTTTTAGTTTCTTCTTTATAAACAGCATTTTTATAGATGATTGCTTAATTTTACGAATACTTAAAATATATCCTATGACTATAGTTTATCCTCTTAGAGTGGCTACGACGCGAAGCTAACCACATGAAAACATAGGAAGAACTATTCTTGATGTATGGTGTTGATATACAGATCCGAACTTAACAACTGCCCTACAAAGCTTAATGGGCCTCTTTGTTGATTGTATCACTACTGGAACTCCCACTATAGGTGGAGTTATAAAAAATCAACTTGTGCAATGGATTAATCCTCACGTTATAGTTATCAGAAGATTATTTAAAGATTTAAAGCGAGGAAGTTGAATCAATAACATAAACCTATTATAGAATAAATTACGACAATAATCGATATAATATTGCAATATTTTATAAATATATTATTATTATATTATAATAATACTATACTCAACTTTCCCACTAGTATAACTACTTTAAAACGAGATAAATTATAACTTCTAAAGAGTAAATTTTTATTCTAGATGATTCTCTTCCAAAGCTAAATTTTATCAAAGCTTTATTTAAAGATTTACTAGGAAAAGTTGGGTACAATATTTATAAACTATATAAATATTTTAGTGAGTGGAGGAAGTATATGGGCAAATTTTCAAAAAGTATAATGGGAAAGTTGACTTCATTTTTTGGGCTTTTATTGGTGGGGGTTTGTATAGGTATTAGTGGAGTAGCCTATCTGTATTCCCACAAGGTTATTACAAAAAATATTGATGAGGCATTATATGAAATGGCAAAACAAAATGCCCATGCTGTAGAGCAAGGCATAGAAGTGCAGTTTAATGCCTTAGAAGCCATAGCCAATAGTCATTGGATGAAAGACAAGACAATGACAACAGATGAAAAGTTAAATTTATTAAAAGCTGAGTTAAATAGAAGTGGACACTTTACCATGTTCATTTCTGATAAAAATGGTAAAACTAAGAATACAAATGGCGATATATCTACTGTAGAAAATCAAGAGTTTTTTGAAAAGGCATTAGCCGGAGAACGTGGTCTTTCAGATTTAATAAAAAGCAAATTAGATGGTAAGCTTACCTTGTTTTATGCCGTACCTATTAAAAACGGCAATACAATCGATGAAGTATTAGTTGCCACGAGAACCGGAAATGCACTCAGTGAGTTCACTAGCAGCATGGCCTATGGAGAAAATGGCGAGGCCTACATGTTTAATACAGAAGGTCTGATGGTGGCTAATAGAGACCATAAGCTAGTTGAGGAAGGCTATAATGTTGTTGAAGCTCTAAAGAGTGATCCAGATTTACAGTCCTTAGTGGATTTACAACAGCGTATGGCCAAGGGAGAAGAAGGTATAGGTGAATATACCTATAAGGGAGAAAGTATGTATGCTGGTTTTGCACCAGTCAAGGGTACGAAGTGGTCCCTTGTTATGGTTGCTCCAAAGACAGAAGTTATGGAAAAGGTTACATTACTTGGCTTAACCATGCTTATCATTTCTCTTATTTTCTTGGGAATTAGTACAGTCCTCACTCTATTGATTGCAAGAAGTATTTCAAAACCAATAAAAGTAGCAGCAAATTATATTGATAATGTGGCCACGGGAGATTTTACTGGAAATCTGCCCCCTAAATATCTCAAGATGAAAGATGAGGTAGGTACACTTGCTAACGCTATCCAAATTATGCAAGGCTCTGTAAGAGACATTATAAATGACGTGGCAAATGAGTCTACCCAAATTGGTCAGATGTTGGTAGAGGTTAATCAAGGTATGGAAAACTTAAATGCAAATATCGAACAAATTTCAGCTACGACAGAGCAGTTTTCTACAGCCACTGAAGAAACAGCTGCATCTACCCAGGAGATGAGTGCTACATCTATGGAGATAGGAAAAGCCATAGAAACCATAGCTTTCAAAGCTCAAGAAGGTACCGTTACAGCAGGCAATATTAATCTTATGAGCAAAGAAATGAAAGCAAATTCCATGCAATCAAAAGAAGAAGCTCTTAATCTATACGGAACAACTAAAGCTAACTTACAAGAAGCTATTGAAAAATCAAAAGCCGTCAATCAGATTGATCAGCTTTTAGGCTATATTCTTGAGATTACATCACAAACCAATTTGTTAGCATTAAATGCTGCTATTGAAGCCGCCAGAGCAGGTGAAGCAGGGAAAGGTTTTGCAGTGGTTGCAGATGAAATTAGAAAGTTGGCAGAGGATTCAAAGAAATTTGTAACAAGTATTCAAGAAGTAACAAAAGTGATTATAGAAGGTGTCCATAATCTTTCCATAAGTTCTGCAGAGATTATGACGTTTATTGATAAAAAGGTATTGAAAGATTATGACGCATTAGTAAATACAAGTGAAGACTACAGTAAGAATGCCATGCTTATTAATGACATGATATCAGACTTTAGTGCCACTTCAGAAGAATTATTAGCTTCTATACATAGTATAGAAAAAGCCATTGATGAAATAGCCATTGCAGCAGGAGAAGAAGCTCAAGGGGCCATTAACATAGCAGAAGAGACAACGGATATTACAGTAATGTCTGATAACGTAAAGAAGTTGACGGAGTTAGCAAAAGTTAAATCTGATACACTATTGAAAGCTGTTTCAAAGTTCAAAGTTTAAAAAACTTATTAATAGGCACAAAAATAGGTGCTACTCTCATTAAGGGGTAGCACCTATTTTTATCTCTCTCTTCTTAACCTCTATTGGGGTAACTGGATCTTTTCTGCTCCACCCATATATGGACGTAATACTTCTGGGATGACAACTGAGCCATCTGCTTGTTGGAAGTTCTCAAGAACAGCTGCTGTTGTACGTCCTACTGCAAGCCCACTACCATTTAAGGTGTGTACAAAACGGGCTTTATCTTCTTTACTATCTTTAAATTTGATATTGGCACGCCTTGCTTGGAAGTCTTCAAAGTCAGAACAACTTGAAATTTCTACATAGCGTCCATAGCTTGGCATCCACACTTCAATATCATAGGTCATGGCTGAACTAAAGCCTAAATCCCCTGTACAAAGGCGAACAACACGGTAAGGAAGTCCAATAGCTTTTAAGATATCCTCTGCATCATTGGTTAACTTTTCAAGCTCCTCGTAAGACTCTTCAGGTCTTGTAAATTTAACCATTTCTACTTTATTAAATTGATGTTGTCTAATAATACCTCTTGTATCTCTTCCTGCTGAACCTGCTTCTGCACGGAAACAAGGTGTATAAGCACAATGTTTAATCGTTAAATCCTTACCCTCTAATATTTGGTCTCTGTACATATTAGTCACTGGAACCTCTGCTGTTGGGATCAAGAAATAATCTGTCCCTGCTACTTTAAAGGCATCTTCTTCAAATTTAGGAAGTTGACCTGTGCCTGTCATACTGGCACGATTAACCATTAAAGGTGGGAATACTTCTGTATAGCCATGTTTGTCCACGTGCCTATCTAACATAAAGTTCATAATGGCACGTTCAAGTCTTGCTCCTAACCCTTTATAAAAGACAAAACGAGAACCTGTTACTTTACCTGCTTTTTCAAAGTCTAATATATCTAAACCTTCACCTAAATCCCAATGTGCTTTGATCTCAAAGCCAAAATCTCTAGGTGTTCCCACTTTACGAAGTTCCAAATTTTCACTATCATCTGCTCCTACTGGTACGATAGGATTGGGTAGATTAGGAAGACTCATTACAATAGCAGAAATCTTCTCATCCAGCTCTTTGATTTGTGCATCTAACACTTTTACTTCATCAGAAAGTTGCTTCATTTCAGCAAAGATAGCTGTTGTATCTTCTCCTGCTTTTTTCATAGCTGGGATTTGCTTAGAAACGGCATTTTGCTTACTTTTATGTGCCTCTACTTCTTGTAAAAGTTCACGCCTTTTAATATCAAGGGTTGTAAACTCATCTAAGTTGTATTTGCCACTTCTTGTTGCTAATCTTGCTTTTACACCTTCTAGGTCTTCACGTAATAATTTGATATCTAACATACCACTCACCTCATTATTAAATAGTTTTAATCAAATAAATGCATACATAAAAGATATTTTTCAATGCACACTAGGTTTGAGGGCACAAAAAAACGCCCTTTTATCCATGGTGTTATGAATAAAAGGACGAGAATCTATCCCGTGGTGCCACCTTTATTTATTAGCCCTTGTGAGGAGCTAACCTTGTATACTGCTATATAGGGCAGTTCCCTCCTGATTCATCATCAGCGACTCCAAAAGTGGACCCTCTTAACTGGCTTATTAGTTCACACCACCCACTAACTCTCTTAAAAGCCTTGTTAAAACTCTTCTTTTATCATCATCGTTAACTTATTCCATTTGGTTCTATTATAGAATACCCCTCTTGAAAAATCAAGGAAGCAGAATTATTTTTTAATTGAGTGTATATAAACCCCCATTGTTGGTGATAATATGCTTGTACCAAGTGTGAGGTACATCGCTAAATCCCCCCTCAACCTAGGTTTCTCCCCCTGAAACCTAGGTCCTTTTATGCCCATTGACTATTAATGGGCATATTTTTATATCTATTGAATTTGTATACTACTTGCGGACTACTGTAGATGCTTTATTTTCTATAGCACTATATAAAAAAAAATAGATCAAATTATAGAATCATATAACAATTAAATAATAAGAAAACCATCTTGCAGTCAAAAAAGCCTGTAGTAACGACCTCATGCTGATTTTTCTTTTTTACTATACTTTTTGTCTAATACATAATCACATATTTTACAGGACAAGAAAATAATTACTACTCCTACCCATGAAGCTATTAAAACTCCCCAATAAAATTTAACTAGTTCAGGATTCTCCTTACTTAAGAAATTGATTAGCTGAGCTGTTTTATCGTATCCCCATTTAATAGTAGCAGGTAATACAATCATGATCCACGATAGAATGAGTAGACCAAATATTACAGCATAGGCTATTCCATAATTAATAGCAACTTGGACTAAAAATAAGCTTTTAAATTTCTCAAGTTTAGAATCTGAGTTTTTAAACTCAAAATCATCTTCATTTTCATACATGTTAAACCCTCCTTATCTTTACTATAAAACAATTATACTAATTTTCTGAAAATTTAATAGAATTATTTTTGTTTTTGTCTTAAAAACTAATTCATTCTTCATTAATAAAGTCTTTTCCCGTCTCTTCTGTTCATTCTGTTTTGCCAAGAACCTAAAGCTACACAAAGTATGAGCAAAGCTAGATACCTTATGTTAATAATACTACAAAAAAATTTAAAATAATTATTTTCTACTTTATACTAAAAATATGCTATAAAAATTTACACTTTTTTATTCATAATATACAACAACTATTTTCTATTTATAAAAATCACTAGCCAATTTCTTTACAAACTTATAAGTTGATGACCTCTTGTTTGTATTTTCTTACTCTTTATTAATGATTTGAGTGCTTAGTAGTCACTTGTTAATTTGTTGACAATTATTTTTAGGTATGCTAACATCAAGCCATAAAGATAAATACTACTCTCTTAGCCATTGTGGTATATAATAATCTTTATTGTTAAAAAAATAACATTCTTTTAGATGTTACTTTTATATACAAAGTTTGACCTTTTATTTGAAATTAAAAATGCTAATTATTAAGGAGGCCATTAAAATGTCTGAAAACAAAAAAGAAAAAGCAGTAGAAGTTAAAGTGGATGCCGTTGCTATGGTAGATGAGTTAGTAAAAAATGCATCTGCCGCTTTAGATGCCTTTATGAGTTATAACCAAGAACAAATCGACGAAATTACAAAAGCTATGGCTCTTGCTGGTCTTTCTAATCAAATGAAACTTGCTAAAATGGCTGTTGAAGAAACAGGTCGTGGTATTTTTGAAGATAAAGTAACCAAAAACATCTTTGCAACCGAATATATTTACCACAGTATCAAGCATGAAAAAACAGTTGGCGTTATTGAAGACAATGAAGATGAAGGCTACATTGAAATTGCAGAGCCAGTTGGTATCGTGGCAGGTGTTACACCCACCACTAACCCTACTTCTACAACGATGTTTAAAGCAATCATTGCTATTAAGACACGTAACCCAATCATCTTTGGTTTCCACCCTGCTGCTCAAAACTGTTCTCGTGAAGCAGCTATGATTGTAAGAGATGCCGCTATTAAAGCAGGTGCTCCTGAAAACTGTATTCAATGGATCGATGTACCTTCTATCGAGGCAACAAATGCTCTTATGAATCACAAGGATGTTGCTATGGTTCTTGCTACAGGCGGTTCTGCTATGGTTACAGCTGCTTACTCAACAGGTAAACCTGCCCTTGGTGTTGGCCCTGGTAACGTACCCGCTTTCGTTGAAAAAACAGCTAATCTTGAACAATCACTTACAGACATTATTCTTTCTAAATCCTTTGATAATGGTATGATTTGTGCTTCTGAACAAGCAGCTATCATTGAAGCACCTATCTATGATAAAGCCGTTGCTTTTATGAAAAAACAAGGGTGCTACTTTGCAACCAAAGAAGAAATCGATAAATTATCTCCAGTAGTTATTGACCCTGTTCGTATGATGGCAGGTCCAGCAATTGTTGGTAAATACCCTCATGAAATCGCCGCTCTAGCTGGTATCACTATTCCAAAAGAAACAAAAGTAATCTGCTGTGAAATTGATGGCGTAGGTGAAGACTATCCCCTTTCAAGAGAAAAACTCTCTCCCGTACTTGCTATTGTTAAAGCCAAGGACGTTGAAGATGGTATCCAGAAAGCTGAAGCAATGGTGGAACTGGGTGGCCTTGGACATACAGCCGTTATCCATTCAACAGATAATGACTTAGTAAATGAATATGGTAAACGCCTTAAAGCTTGCCGTATCGTTGTAAACTCTCCTTCTGCATTTGGTGGTATCGGTGATGTTTATAACTCCCTTATGCCTTCATTAACACTTGGTTGTGGTTCTTACGGACGCAACTCTACTTCTTCAAACGTTACAGCAGCAAACTTAATTAATAAGAAAAGGGTGGCTAAGAGAAGAGTGAATATGCAATGGTTCAAAATCCCAGAAAAAATCTATTTTGAAGCAGGTTCTGTTCAATATTTAGCGAAAATGCCTGAGATTTCTCGTGCAATGATTATTGCTGACCCCATGATGGTTAAGCTTGGCTATGTTGATAAAGTAACTTACCAATTAAGTAAAAACTTAAATAAAGTAGCTATCGAAATCTTTAGCGAAGTAGAACCTGATCCAGACCTAGAAACCGTACGCAAAGGTACTGCTGCTATGAATTCTTTCAAACCAGATGTTATTATCGCTCTTGGTGGTGGTTCTGCGATGGATGCTGCTAAGGCTATGTGGTTATTCTATGAACATCCAGAAGCTGACTTCGTGGGTATGGCTCAAAAATTCATGGATATTAGAAAACGTGTTTATAAGTTCCCTAAACTTGGTAAAAAGTCAAAAATGGTTTCTATTCCAACCACCTCTGGTACAGGTTCAGAAGTAACCTCCTTTGCTGTTATCTCTGATAAATCCAAAAACATGAAATACCCATTAGCTGACTATGAATTAACACCAGATGTAGCTATTATTGACCCAGAATTCGTTATGTCAGTGCCAGCTAGCCCAACAGCTGATACAGGTCTTGATGTATTAACACATGCTATTGAAGCTTATGTATCTGTTTTAGCTTCAGACTTTACAGATGCTCTTGCACTTCATGCCATTAAGCTTGTATTTGAATACTTACCACGTTCTTACAAAAACGGTGCAAAAGATCCAGAAGCAAGAGAAAAAATGCACAATGCCTCTTGTATCGCAGGTATGGCCTTTACGAATGCCTTCCTTGGTATTAACCACTCACTTGCTCATAAACTTGGTGGAGAATTCCATATTCCTCATGGTCGTGCCAATGCACTTCTTCTCCCACATGTTATCGCATACAATGGTGAAACGAACCCATCTAAATTTATGGCATTCCCTAAATATGGTAAGTTCATCGCTCCACAAAGATACCAAGATATTGCTAAAATGTTAGGTCTTAAAGCTTCTACTCCAGAAGAAGGGGTAGCATCACTTGTTAAAGCTATTAAAGACCTCATGAAAGAACTGAATGTTCCAGCTACTATTAAAGAAATGGGTATTGATGAAAAAACTTACCTTTCAAAAATAGGTGATTTAGCTTATAAAGCATTTGAAGATCAATGTACAACAGCTAACCCAAGACTTCCAAAAGTAACCGAACTGGAAGACCTTTACAAAAAAGCTTACTACGGCAAGTAATTCATTGCAAAAAAGTAAACTTTCTTACAAGATAACAGACTTTCTCAAATGATAAAAGGCGCTTTACTTGTGCTCATGCATAAGTGAAGCGCCTTTATTTTTATATACTCTATTCAAATGCTGGTTCAATATATTCCTTAATGAGCTTTCTTCTATCCTTGGCATTTTGCATATAGGAAGAAGCAATGGCTATAACTAGTCCTTTTTTGGCATTGACGTAAATCATATTGCCTCCATCCCCCATAGCTGCATAGATGTGGTCCTTATTATCTAGAACCCACCAGAGATAGCCGTAGGATAACTTCCACTCCTTGCAGATGCTCTGCTCCTTTGTACTTTCCTCAATCCACTTTTCAGATAGGATTTGTTTACCTTCCCATATTCCCCTATCTAAATAGAGCTGCCCTATCTTTGCCATATCCCTAGGTGTAAGAGTAAGTCCCCAAGCTGCTGTATTCATCCCTTCAGGATCAACTATCCACCCACTGATGTTTCTAGACTTCAAAAAAGCCTGACTTTCTAAATCCACATATTCTACTGGAATGCTTGAAGGTACCTCCCAATTTTTATTTTTGAGAGCTTCCTCCTTTTGTTCTTTGTCTAAAAGCACCACATGGTGCTTTACCTCTATGCTTAAGGGAGAAAATAAATGCTCTATGGCAAAATCAAGTACAGTTTGCCCCGTGGCTTTAACAAGGATTCCTGATAAAACGTGTAAGCCCACCATAGGGGAATACCTAAAGTCCCCTATCTTTCCCTTTCCACCTAATAAATTAAGGGCTCCGTTCACCCACTCCTCCCCTCTAAAAACCTTAGCATAAGGTTCTGTCTTACCTTTATAGGGTGCTGTCATTGTCATCATATCTTTGATGGTAATTTGCTGAAGGGTTCTTTCTCCTCTTGGAAGGGGGTAGTCTGGGAAATAATCTAGCACTTTTTCATCTAAGCTCCCTATGTAGCCTTTATCTTTAGCGATACCCACTAATGCAGAAAAAATACTTTTGGTAACAGAGGTTACATGAACCTTATCACTCGCTACATATCCCTTATAGTAGCTTTCGTAGACCGTTTCTCCATTCTTTAGTACCACTAGACCTGCCATATTACTATAGCTCGTATTTATGATTTCTTCCATCTGGGTTTTAAGATTCATAGGAGATACCTTCCTGTCTTTGAGCTTAACTGATTGATAAGACTTTTAGGGGTGCCCTTGGCGATAATCTCTCCACCTTTGTCCCCACCTTCTGGGCCCAGTTCAATGATATAATCACAGTTTTTTAAAAGGGCTACATTATGTTCAATAACGATCACCGAATTGCCACTCGCCACAAGTTCATCTAAGAGCTTGATGAGGAGGGCTGTATCATACAAACTCAGTCCATTGGTTGGCTCATCTAGTACATAGAGTACATTTCCTTTTCGCTGTTTCCCTAGTTCTTTAGCAAGCTTTATCCTTTGAGCCTCGCCGCCACTTAAGGAAGAAGTAGGCTGCCCAAGGGTTAAGTACCCCATACCCATTTGTTCTAAGATATGAAGGGGTTTTACAATACTACTTTGATCTGCAAAGAAAGACGTTGCCTCCCCAATGCTCATGTCTAACACATCGGTAATTTTTTTCTCTCTATAGTCTATAGTGAGACTTTCCTCTTGAAAGCGTTTGCCCTCACAGCTCTGGCATCTTTTGTCAACAGAAAAATCAGCTGTTAGAAAGATTCTTTCATAACCACTACCTCCACAGTCTGGACATGCCCCCTTAGAGTGAAAGGAAAAATAACCTGCATCCATATTTTTTCTTTTTGCTTCTGGCTCTCTTGCAAAAAGTTCTCGGATTTTATCCCAAATACCTATATAAGAAACAGGGGTAGAACTTGAGCTCCTTCCAATAGGTTCTTGAGATACCTTAGCAAAACTACTTATTCGTTCTACGCCTACTAGATTCTCTCCATCACCATATTTTTTAGCAGTCACAAGACGTTTAAGGAGGGTTTCCTCTATGAGAGAGCTCTTACCACTTCCTGACACGCCTGCCACCCCAACTAGGGCATGAAGGGGAATTTCTACTGTTAAATCTTTTAAATAGTGGGTATTAGCATGTTTTAGGATAAGGCAATCTTTGTTCTCTAATGCTATTATCTTGCCTTCACGTTTTGGTAGGGTGCATTTACCATTCAAATACTGGCTAAGTAGAGTGTCCACCTGCTTATAGCCTTTATAATCGCCTTGGTAGACTATCTCTCCTCCTTCTTTACCTGCTTTAGGACCTATCTCTATAATATGATCCGCTTGACAAATCATCTCTTGATCATGCTCTACTATAATAACTGTATTCCCTAGGTCTCTTAAGCGTTTAACAGCTTCCATGATACTTTGCTTCTCTGACGGATGTAATCCTGCCATAGGTTCATCAAAGACATAAATGAGGGAATCCAGTCCTGACTTCAAATGGAGATGGAGAAAGATACGTTGCAGTTCTCCCCCACTTAAAGAGGATAGCTCACGATAAAGTGTCAAATGCCCCAACCTAAATTCTAAGAGGTGCCTAAGCTCCTGTCTTATATTTTTGACTACATTCTGGCTGAACTGAGATAACTCTTCTTTTGGCAGGCTCTCAATAAACTCTAGGAGACTCGTTAATGTCATCTGGCCTAATTCACCTATTCTTTTCCCATGTAGGAGAACTTCTCTGGCCTCATCACTCACTCTTTCCCCATGGCATTTCTCACAGATGGTCTTTGCATAGATCTCCTCTACATCTTCTCCCTTTTCATAAGCATTTCTTAGGATGCGCTCGAGACAGTAACTTTGCTTTCCATTCTCATAGGTTCCATAAACCACTTCCTCTCTTATTTCTTCTGGAAGCTCCTTAAAAGGCGTCTTAAAATAGTCCCCATATTTCTTTTTTAAAATGCGTAAGAAACCAGCGGTTACCTTCAAGCTTTCATAGACCTCTAATAGTGTTGTTGCTGAATGAGGGATTAACTGCTTCAGATTAACTGTATAATAAGTCCCTCTTCCTTGGCAGTTTATACACATCCCATCACTGGTTGTATAGAGAAAGGACCCTGGCGAGAGAGGCTCACCCCCCTCTTCTTTACCTTTGCCATCACTGGCATAAATCAAGGCCAGTTGATTGAGGAGTTTGGTTTTTGTCCCCACTGTAGAGCGGGGATTATTTTGCCGAATGGTATTTTGTTGTATAGCTACTGTTGGGCCTATTCCCTCTAGGGTAGTAAAACGCTCTTCATTATCTAGCCCCGCCAGAATACCAATCGAACGAAGATATTGGTTCTTACCTTCCTCAAAGAGAATGTCGAAGGCAAGGCTAGATTTCCCAGAGCCACTAATGCCTGTAATCACTACTAGCTTCTCCTTAGGTATCGTCAAATTGATAGCTTTCAAATTATGAACGCGTGCTCCTTGAAGCCTGATTTCTTCCATATACTCACCTCAGAATGAATTTGCAGCATCTTAGAAAATGTACATTTTTTATTTGCTGTGTTTCTATTGTACATAGATAATAAAAGATAATCTTTGCAATCCTTGCTATATTCCTTCCCATATCTTAAACTAATCCCAGACTAATTCTTAAGAACCACAAAAATTTATGATACCTTAATTTTTCTGTTTTAAACAAAGCAACTTTGCGTTATACTATATTTAAAACACCTATCACCATAATTGTAATTAAAAGTAATTAAATATTATTTTAGAAAGAGGTGGAAAATGAGGCCTAATGATAAAGGTAGTTGCATAGAAAGCATAAAGTTAAAAAACTATGGAATGATTAGGGATTTTGAGTGTAATAACCTTTCTAATATCAATCTAATCATTGGTGAGAATGGAACAGGTAAAACATTTTTATTAAAAGCTCTATATAGTGCTATTAAATCTGTAGAAGATTTTAATAGAGGTGATGATATTCGTTCTATAGAAGAGATTTTAGCTGATAAATTACGTTGGACATTTCAAGCTGATAGATTAGGTGATTTAGTTGCCAAACCTTTTATTGAACCTTTATCCTTTAAAATGGTATGGAATAATAAATCTATCTTTTATCAATTTTCCAAAGAAGCATCTACTAAAATTAAGACTTATGATAACAACATTCCACCTAAAGAGAGTAATTCAATTTTCCTCCCTGCTAAGGAAGTTCTCTCTTTATATAATATCATCTTAAAGTCAAGAGATATTGATAAAAGCTTCGGATTCGATGATACTTATTACGATCTAGTAAAAGCCTTAAGGATTTCTCCAAAGCAAGGGAAAAATCATTCAGCATTTGCTCAATCTAGAAATATGCTTAAAGATATTATTGATGGTAAAGTTGAGTTTGATGATGATTCAAATAAATGGTACTACAAAAAAGGAAAACAAACATTTTCTATTGGTGTTACTTCAGAGGGAATAAAAAAGATTTCAATTTTAGATAGACTATTGGCTAACAAATATTTAGATAAATCTTCTGTAATCTTTATAGATGAACTTGAATCTGCACTTCATCCTAGTGCTATATCCAAGTTTTTAGATATGCTAGATGTTATTGCTAATGAAATGGGTATACAGATATTTATAGCAAGTCATTCTTATTTTGTTATCAAAAAGCTCTACTTATTAGCATTAAAGAGGAGAGAGCCTCTCGTATGTATTTCCCTAAATCAAAATTCTACTATCGAAATTAGTGATTTATCTGAGGGCATGCCTAATAATTCAATTATAAATGAGTCCATTAAATTGTATCAGGAAGAAATCAATGAGGTATTATAAATGGCTAAAGTTATTATAGAAGAGTCAGATATGTGCTTTGGTGAATATGACAGTAGTAATGTTTTTCAAATAGAAAAATGTTCACAATATACTTCCAAGCTAAGAGATTCCGGAATAAAAATCACAGAATTTATTTTACTTAAAGACAAAAAGTTACTCATGATAGAAGCTAAAAAATCTTGTCCTAACTCTGAAACTTATATGAGCTCCAAAGAAAAACAACTTAAATATGATGAATATATTTCCTCTATTACCTCCAAATTTAAAAATACCCTAAATTTGTACATATCCATCATATTAAAACGCTACTCTCAGGATAAGTTGCCCACTAAATTTACTATGCTTGAGCATTCCACCTTAGATTTAGTATTTATACTTGTTGTAAAAAATGCTGAAAGCCACTGGTTAAGTCATTACCAAGAAGTATTGCAAAAAAACTTATCTGAAGAAATTAAAGTTTGGAAAATTAGAGGTCTACTTGTTATCAACGAAGATACTGCACGTGCAAAAAAGCTCATTAAATAACAACAATCCAAGCTCCTATGAGCCTTCTTATATTCTAAGAAGGCTCATAGGAGCTTTATTATTTAAAATAGTTAGAAATACTTCTTCCATATACTCACCTCAGAATGAATTTGCAGCATCTTAGAAACAAATGGGCTCAACCGGCACATAGATGTCCACTTTCTGAATGGCATTCGGATCATCATAGGTGTCACTACCATATACCTCAAAAGGATTGGAATCTCTTGGTACATAGCCACTATTTGTAAGCCACTCCTGATACATATAATTCCAGGCATCACTATACTGATTTGGGCGAATTTCAAAATGCCCTACTGCATACAGTCCTCCTTCTAATTTCATCCTGCCAAGGACCCCATCTTCTTGAATCAGTATATTCTCCGGTACGGTTAGACATAGGCTCGTACGAAACTGTGTCTCCTTACCAAATTCAGGATTATCATGATAGATGGCAAGAACCCAGTTCTGTCCCTCTACAAGTAGGTTCTGATTTTGGGCATGGGTAAATAAGGTCTGTACTAGCCCTTTATACTCTTTTGCTAATGCCTCATAAGTGCCTGTATGCCTTACATAAGCTAGTTGTTTCTCTTCTAGCCTGACTAGGGTAATCTCTGCCTTAACTGGAAAAGGGTCGCCTTCCCATTCTTTCTTTGCTGTGTCCTTATTGTACTCAGACAGTAAAAAAGAATCTTTGCAATTCTTGCTATATTCCTTTCGATAGGCTCTAGGACTCATACCATGATAGTTCTTAAAAGCCCGTGAAAAGATGGCTGAATCTGTAAAGCCCAGTTCATAGGCAATGTCTGTCATATTCTTATCCAGACGATGTGCTAGAAGGAAAAGTGCCCTCTCCATACGGATTCGATTCACATAATAGGCTAAAGGCTCGTGTAACACTCCTTGAAATATGCGGCTAAAATGATATTTTGAGAAACCTGCCTCATTAGAAAGCTCCTCAATCGATAGAGGCCCTCCAATATGCTGCTCTATATAATCTTGTACCTTATGAATGCGCCTCTTATACTCTTCCTTACATCCCTGATTCGCCATATACTTTCCTCCTATCCTTGTTATTCTTATCCTACTGAAATCCTATGGTAGAGCATACATATGAGCCATAGAGTTTATTATCTAGTTAGGAGCTATATCCTATGAATATACATCCTTGTCATCTCTGACCCTCCATCACCCTGCACCATACATAGGAATTCCCATCCATACCTTTCATAGAAGGAGGTATGGTCTGTAATAAGATAGAGTGTATCTACCCCCTTATCTGCAAATTCATCACATACAAATTGAAGCATCTCTCCTGCTATTTTTTGATTGCGATATTCCTCTTCTACATAAATCGCACAAACATTGGGAGCTAGGTCTTTTCTATCATGGAAGTCATTATCTATGACACCCAATCCAGCTATAATCTTTTGCTCATCCATAACAATATACCATTGTGGAACTGCTGCCACATTTTTTAGGCATTCTTCCATACTTTCTAAATAAGCCTTCTCAGGAATTCCCCACTTCTGATGAAACCACTTGGCTGCTTGCTCCTTGAGCCCTCTATGTTCTCTTATTTTTATCATTTTATATCTTTTCATAAGTAGCTATCTCCTCAGATTAAATTTTACTCAGTCACTCTATCTCTTGTTATGCAAAAAGGGCCTGATTTATGGATACCTTTTCTATCCTAATCCTGCCCTTTTGTCTCTATTCATTTTTCTTTAAACCTACTTATCCTACAATAAAAACAGCTATAAATAATTCAGGGTCATGAACGTCTACCTTTTTAACCATTACACCAGAGGAATATATCTCAAAAAAGATGGTGTGGGTGTACTTATCCACTAATACGTCATAAGCTCCTATAGTAAACTTATAGTATCTAGATACCTCCCCAATATAGAGCATCCTATCTATTTCTTTTTCAATAGCTATAAACTCTGTATGGAATCGATCAGAAGCTTCTCCTTGGCTTAGGAGCTTTTCTTCCATGGTTTTCTTGAAATTCTGAAGCCCTTCTCTACATACTTTTTGTGCTTCCTTTAGAGCCTCTTCTCTTGAAATACTTTTACTTTGATCATATTTTTCATCGATAATGATATTGGGATAACTCCTTATAAGGGTATCACTTGATGACATAGGCATTTCAGTATCATAGTAATAAGTATAGGGCTCTTCTAATTCAGGTACATATTTTACTGTACAATCCAGATAATCTGCAATAAACGTTAATGGTATATAGGCATTTCCCTCATATAACGCCGGAGAATCATCAAGGGTTATCTCTTGCTTATTGCACCATGCTTTTTTATCATTTATTCTTAGAACAATCTGGTCTGTTCCCTTCATAAGTGTTATTTCTTTATTCTTCTGCTCCCACCCCACCAGGTAGCTCAGTTCTTCACTAATTAATCTTATAGGAACTAAGAGGGTATCCCCTTTAGTTACTACGCAATCATGAGGTACAAAGGTGCCATTCATAAATAAAGCGACATAGTCTTCTCCTACTTCTATGGATCTATCATCTGCTAAAGTAATCTCCTCATCATAATACATAGATACTGGATTTCCTTTTTCTAGATTTTTTCCATAGACTACGTGAGCATGAGTGCCGATTAATGCAACTAGCGCAAAAATGCTCATGATTTTCTTTACTTTTCTTTGAAGCATTCTATTACTCCTTTACTTGAGAGTCCTTCAGATTTTGAGTTTGCACTTCTTCTCTATTCCTTGCCTACTCAAATTCTTTTTTGAGCTATTTCCCTACTTTTACCATTTCACCCTAGCCTCTATTTTGTGCTTCTACTAAGTTCTGGCTACTAAACATCTTTCTTAGGGTATTTTTCTCAATCTTTCCTGTGGGATTCCTAGGAATGTCTTCAAAGAATACTTTACGGGGTCTCTTGTAGCGTGGTAATTTAAGACAAAATTGATTGATTTCTTCTTCTGTTAAGGTATAGTTAGGTTTTACCT
>JAEYNQ010000288.1 GCA_023412455.1 Bacillota bacterium | reverse complement strand
ATTTACATTCCACTATGGGTCTATTAATACCCGTTTGTTTTCTCTTTATATTTTTCAAGGGTTAAAACAGGGAATTTTGTCTACCTTTCTTTTTTGAATTGAATAAGGTAATATTATTTTACTTATTAAGTGAACACATTATCCTCTCACGTTGCTATTACTTACTTTGTCTACCCCTCTACATTATAACATTATTATAGGTCGACAATAAGTGTTAATTATTGTAATATTACAAAAAATTATCCAACTTATCCTCTACTATTCCCCACATTTCTTTATTTAACCATTTATTATTACTTGCTTTAAAAATAATGACTGAATCTAATTCCTTACGTATAATTTTATTTGCTTCCGCCTTTAATTTAATCAGTTGTGCTTCTGATAATTCTCCCTCAAATACAGATTTCTGTATATGTGTTAAATATTTCTTACAAAGCTTAAACATTCTCCTTAAAGTTTTAGTGCCTTTCTCATCCCCATTAATATCATAAACTAAAATGACATACATCTTCTCATCCTCCTACCACCATATTTTAAATGGCTTGTAATCTTTTTCGCCTAGAAGGTGCTTAACTAGCTTATAGCACTCTAGTCTTATCAGGTGCTGATAGGATACATCCCTTCCTAATTCCTTATGCTGAATTGTTGTTAGTAATTTTATATCTAGCTCTTTTGCTATTATTGCTGATGCTTCTTTTGTAAGTTGTAGGCCATTTAATCCTTTCATAAAACTTTTCTCTGTTATTTGTTTCCTGTTTAGCAGTGAAAAAATCAAGCGATCACCTAATATAGGCTTAAATACCTCTGCAATATCTAGACATAATGAAAATCTTCTTTCCCCGGGTTCATGTAAATAGCTAATAGTTGGATTTAGCTGTGTCTTGTATATTTCACTTAAGACCTTTGTGTAAATCATGGCATTTACGAAAGATATAAGCGTGTTAATCATATTATCAGGTGGTCGTTTCACACGTTTTTCAAAGTTGATTTCCTGATCTACAATTGTATTCCATGCACTATAATAAATCTTCCTAATGTTCCCCTCATACCCCATCAGCTCTTGAATAGTCTGACTTTTCATCACTTCTTTCTTCAAATCATTAATTCCATTCATATAGGCTTGTACATCTTTTCCCCTACCATTATAGTATCTCAGATTTCTATAGATATTATCTCCCGCTGCATCTATAAAACTCCTTGCTAATTCCATTCGTCGTTGATAGTCGGTGTAATGCTCTACTTGCTTTACTAATAATCTCCCTGCTAGTAACTGCTCTTTGGGATAAAAGCTCCCTACATAGAAGCTGTAGTAATTAAAAAAGTGCACCGTAATGCCATACTTGGCAAGCAAATTAATCCATGCAGTGTTAAAATCCATCTCTGACATAATATATAAGTCACGTACCGTTTCAATAGGTATGTCTTTCTTAACACCTTCTTCATTCATAAAAGTTATAGTATTATCTTTTCGCATCATCCGACCATTATTATAAATATAAAAACTTCGCTCCATCCCTTTCCCCCTCATATATAGCAAAGATCATAGTAGGCACAGTTTTTACATATCCCTGTCTTCTTTGCTTGTACTGGTACTTCTAAACTCATGTTTTTCTCTATTTCTCTAAGTGTATCTTCTATCTGAGTTATATCCTCTTCTTCTAAAAATACATCAACTGTTTGTTTTAAAAGAGGATAGTCTAATTTTCCTACAATCTCTTTTACCCCTCTTGTATGCAAATAATACAAATAATATTTAAGTTGCATAATACTGGCTTCTTCTATTTTTTTACTCTTTTTAATTTCATGTAAAACATGTTCTGCCTTGATATAATCGATATTAATAACATTATCAATATTGATATGCTTATCGTTTCTTTCATAAGCTTCCTCATCTAAGAGCTTTCCCAATAGTACATTTTCATGATTATGCTCCATACCTATTTCATTGTAAAAGTACCAGAGTTTTCTTTTGCATATATAATAGTAATAAAACATAACTCCTGTAATTTCTTTTTTTACTATAGGCATTATAAAAATTCTCCTTCTCCTGATTGAATACTATCAAAGGCCTTCGGCACAAATCCTCGGTTATCATACTCGCAATCTATAACTTGTAGCTTATGATATTTACCCCACTTAAGTATTGGATAGACTTCTGCTCTGTTTTTTATTATAGCGTTCTTATATATATTGACCTCGTAGCTTGGAATAGAAACTGTATAACTCATTAGCTCTTCTTCTAACGAAAGCTTTTCATAAGTTGTAAGTTCATAACTATTCAACCTGCTAACAAGTTCTTCTATTTCGTTTTTTTTCTTTAAATAAATAGGGCTTGGTATAATATCCTCAGTGAAAATATTCCTTAAAATCACTTCTTTCTTATCAAACTTATAGGGTACTATGTGCGTAATTAAATTATATGTCTCATTATATACATTCATATAATTACTACTCTTCATACTATCAGTTGTAAAGGTTGTATTAATTAGCTCTATCTTAGCTTCCTCTGACAAGAGGCCTGCTCTACCTTTGATAGCGGTTTTGGATAGATTATAGAGTTTACCGTCTATAAATCCTTTATCCCCATGAATAATAATAGCTGCATCTATTTCGGTGTAGATATAACAATTGACTTCTTCTATACTCTTTTCTCCCTTTCGATTGCAGCGCCCTAACCGTTGAAACAATGAACTTAGCTCTTGTAACTCTGTAAATAAACAATCAAAATCTATATCTAGACTAGCTTCTACTAAAGCTGTAGACACCCATATGCCCTCGTTACAATCCACTTTCCCTTCTTCATTATAAGTACTGCCAAATGCTCTGATTTCTTCCTCTAAAATACCCCTATCATTACGTGTAAATCTACTGTGTAAAACTCTGACCGCTTGTTCACCTAGCATCTCAATAAGGCCTGTATAAACTTCCCTAGCTTTTCTTACTGTATTGCAAATTACAAGTAATTTGTTACTTCTACCTAACTTTTTGTTTTTTTGGTATTTATGATAAACATCCTTTACACTTATTGCTTCATCCTTTACTTCTATATGATGCCGTATACTTTCTCTATTATAAAATTCTTCTTTAGGCTCAAACCCTATATTTTTGCATAATAAATCTTGTATAAAAGGTGGTAACGTTGCTGTAATAATAGCTATTTTTCCACCTAACTGATGAATAAGTTCCAAGCCATATATGAGATATGCTAATAGCTGTGGATCATACATCTGTATCTCATCTACTACTATCTTGGAATATGCTAACGTTGCTAATTTAAGTTCATACCCTTGATATTTGAATACAAAATCAAATAGCTGATCCATTGTTGTTATATTCAGTGGCATAGACCATTGTTTCCCAAGCTTTTCATATTGTATAAGCTCCTGTGCTTCTTGCTCATCCATTTCCCTATTTTGGGTCATATAATACGCAAGGGATGAAGAATGTAGTATGGCCACTCTTTCCTTCGTATTAATCTCATTAATGACTTCTTTCTTAACACGCTCATAAATGGCATTAATAGCCGTTCTTAGTGGTAATACAAAAAAGCCCTTATGATTCCCAATCCAATTGAGTGCCCCCTCTGTTTTTCCCATTCCAGTTTGGGCAATAACGATAATATTTTTTTCTCTTCTTAATCTGCAATACTCTTGCATCGGATTCCATGATATTGTCTTATTTTTATTCCTTTGCTGAAGCTTGATGATAAATGTCTCTAGTCCCTCTTCTAAAAAGTCTGCCTTATACTCACAAGTAAGCTCTGCACTTGCACTATAATCACACTTATGTAGTAGTCCTTTTATAATAATAGCTTCCTCATTTTCTATTAATTTACTTAAGGCTTTTAAATCTCTACTTGAAATAGTTGTAACTTTATCAAATTCATGCAATGCACCTTTAATTAATGATTCTTCTTCTCGTAAGTAATTGGCTACATTTACATAATCATGATGATATAATATAGCATGAAGCACTAGTAAATAACTTTCTCTATCATCAAATTCAGTTTTGTCTATCATACAGCCTGATAGAATATTATGTGGCACTTCCTTTAATAGATCAAATCTAATTTTTTTGTTAGACTCTACCCTTACTTGAAACTTCGTATTCATTTTGCCTATATCATGTAGTTCACAAGCTTTCCTACTTAACTTATAAAGCTTTTCATCTTTGATATAGCCATATTCCAACAATACTTCAAGCCGCCTAATTAAATCCATGTTATGTTCGGCTATGGTTTTTTTAGGTTTTGCTTTGTATTTACTTAAATCATACACATTCCTTCCCCCCTCATATTACAAATATAGCAGTAGCTTTTTTCAAAACTACTGCTATTTCCTACATAAAACTTACTATATACTTTTCTTTTCCTGTATCATCAATCCATACATTTTCGCTTTGTTCATCTACTGAATACTCACTTGCATAAATCACTTTACATTTATTAAACCTTCTTGTTTTTCTATCCTTCTCATACTCGTAGTTTTTATTAATATAATACTTTGTCCCACTTATCTGTATAGCATCTCTAGATTTTGTTAAGATATTCTCATTTATCACTTGTTGATAACTAATATAACCACTATAATTACTTCTTACCTCTTCCGTGCAATTATTTAATGTAACTATCTGTGCCTCTTGAACCTCAACGAAATCCTCACTTCTCCCTATCGCTTTAATATTATACACATTCTCCCAAATCTGATTTAGAAGTGATCCTTCTGCTCGAATATGAATAATGAGCTTGATTTCATCCAAAACTTCATAATATTTTAAAGAGGTTGTTAACGATTTGAATTTGGAGTAAGGCTCACTATAATTCTGTTTCTCATAGGTTTTGATTTGCTCAGTAGCAACCTTTTCTTGTTCCTTAAGTGTGTTTTCTTCTTGTACTACTAACTTATATTCTTCTGAATCCTTAGCTAAAGTTTTCTTTTTCTCATTAAGTATGTTTTTCTTTTCTTTAAATTCACCAAGCTCATCCTTTTTTCTTTGTGCTAAGTGATCTCTAACATCTAATAATTGTCTATACTTTTGCAATAAAGATTCATTATGGATTTGTATCGTTACGCCATTTCTAAAACTATTTCCCTGAGACTTTTTAGCACTTGCTACCTTTACAAATCCGCTCGTTAGCATAGTTTCATTATTCAATTTAACTAATATTCCTCTATCATCCATTACACTATTTAAAAAGCAATAATCTGTATACGGCTCTAAGTGCATGGATTGATATCCTCCTTGAATACTTAAATCCATAGGATAATATTCAGTAAAACCACAAGCTTTATGTATTGCACCAATTACAGTTGAATAGGGGGGCAACGGATAGGTCATTTTGTTTCTATCCGTTTCTTCCTTTCTATAATTGGCACTAGCTTGTGTCAACACAATTCTTAGTGCTTGCACCCAACCACCTCCTATACCTCACATTGTTATTATTGCTGACTATAATATTTTGTTACTGTCTCACTCAAGTTATCAAAGAATTTAGCTACACTTGTAGTCTCTAGTTCAGTCATTATTTGATCTTCATTTTTGAAGTTCATGCCCTGAAGTAATCCCACGCCATACCCCTTTTGAATCTTATCCTTTAAATCCTGTGAAAGGGTTAATTCTCCATTTGTTACTTTTACAACATTCTCAAAGTAATGTGTCTTTCTATCCGATAAGCCTCCCACTACAAAAATAGGTTCTGCATTATCTAAGTTTCCTCTGACTACTAAACTTAAATTTTGTACTGCTGATAAAATAGCATTTACACGATAAGCTTTTTCTTCTTGATTAGCCTCTGTACCAAAATTATTATCTTTTCCTATCATATCTAAATCTATTGTTATGCTATATACCTTTAATGATTTATCATATTCATATTGATAAGGCATAAGTCCTGCTGCTTTTGCGGATGTTTGTAGATTGATTCCTTGAGTTTGTGCAGATGCTTGCGCTAAGTGTAAATTATTATGGAATCTTGTCTCATTTACAAAGTTATCACAACTTACAGCATCTGTTAAATAAAATGAACTATTGCGAATATAGGTTGTCCCCTTTGTACTCATATAGCCGCCCTCTAATGCCCTACAATTTGCTACATTTACTTCTTCACTTGCTTTCTTTTGGGTTGCACCATCTACTTCTGTTTGTAAATCATCATATAACCCACTTTGTATCATAAGGGCATTTTTTAAACTTTCACGACTTCTAATAGCATAGATTTTCTTATTCTTATAGACCTTTTGTACACTCCCAATATTTCCTAATCCTTCACCATAATTACTTGTCATATTTGCAACTACTGTCAACGTAATACTTTTTCCCATATTTCTCTCCCCCTATTTGTTCTCATCTTTTTTATTAAATTGATTTAAAGCATTAATAAAACTATAGGCTACATCTTTGTTCTTCTCAAATTCTTCAAATAAATCATATGCAAAGTCTAAGCTTACTTCTGCATAATTAGATAGTTGTAGTAGTATTTCACATACTCTATCATAATCATTGAATACAATGGCACTTGTCAGTTTCTGCCTATAGCTAGATAACTTATTTTCTGGTAACTTATTAGCTACTTCTTTGGCACAAGCATAAGCTACTTTGGTCCTTTTTTCCATTTCCAATCCCCCTTTATCTATCAATAAATTTAACGCAATAAGCTTAGATACAATATATTGATTTTGATTATTTTTAAGAAATCTATCAATAATAAAATCTGTTCTTAAATTATTTAAAATACACTTTAAAACTTCATCTTGTATATTAATCCAATAATCATCTGTGATTTTAATTGAAAAGCTAAATACATCATAATAATCTTTAATAGCCTTTAAAATTCGTAGACTTTGTTTACGTACGTATACAGTCTCAAAGTATTCTCTATCTTGTTTCTTAGAGATAATTTCTATATCACAATCAATAAAACCATCTGTTTCCATGATCGCTTTAAATAACACTTTTCTAGCATTTACCCTATCGTCTTCTTTCTCTACTTTTTGTACAGCAGCTTGATAGGTTATATTGGTCTTATTTAAAACTTCAATATTGCTGTTGTCATTAATAAAGAAAACTTCTCTTGCGCCACAGAATGCAAAAGGTATAAAGTCAAACTCTCTCTCATCATGATAGACAAAATTAGCCTTATCAAAATTATAGGAGGCAGATTTTCCTTTTTTAGCAACATCAAGGTTATACCCTAACAGCCTACAACTATCATTTTTTTGCGAAAACAATGTATTAGGATTACAGTAGTTTTTATACATCTCGTTTTTATTTCTAAAGGTTTCTACTACTAGTTCCTCTTTATTTGCTTCAATTAAACTTAGTATTTCTTCTTTGTTGGTACCATCAAAGGTTACTTTCTTCATAACACTTTTCATGATTGTATTCGCCTTAAGTTTTTCATTAATCAGCTTAATATCTAAATCTGTGAATTGATCTTGACTTAGTTTATTTTGTATGACAATGTGATGTAGCTTCTCCCCATAGTAATATTGTACAAATGCTACATATCTTTCCTTAGTTAACTCTGCTTGGTTATAATAGATTGCATCTTGTGCTTGTTTGTAATCTATTCCATGATATCTGAAGTATTTAATAAGTCCTAATATCGTAGCCGACCATCTCCAGTCTGATGCTTCTATGAATGTATCATACTTTTCGTTTTCTAATAGTGTCTTCACCTCATCCCTCCTCTCCCTTAACCAGCTCTACATAAGAAAACCCAAAGGATTTACGTGCTCCAAACCCTACAGTATATAAATAATTTAATATATGTTTAGGTCCTGAAATATCAAAAACTCCTGATACTCCATCAATTAGTACACTATAGTTTTTAATCACTACCTTCTTCCCAATAACTTCATTAACCTTAATTTGCTCAACATCTGCTTCACTATAGCCTTCTTTTAAACACTGACGTCTAATACTATCTCCTAACCTGTCCTTGTAGCTCTCATCTTCAAAAGTATAATATTTATCTTTATTTGTTTCCTTATCATGGTCTCTTACTAGTATAGAGCTTGAACAAGTTGTTTTAAATAAGGCACGATCTGTTGTAATCTTATCTTCTTTTACTTTTGAAATATTAACCAAACACATTACATTACCACTAGGCAAAGGCAAATCTAAATACTTCATCTTCAAAAAGCAATTTGTAAAGATAAAGCCTATCCTGTTTTTTTCTATAACCGAAAAATACATCTTTACTTTATTCCCCTCAAAAGTAACTTTTTCCTTGCCAAACTTAGGTTTTTGCATAGCGATTGTAAACATAAAGGGTTTCTGTTCCGTATCTGTGTAGTACTCTTTTAAGTATTTCCCATTATTACTGATGCTTAGTGCTTTTTTTATAAAGCTTACAAAACATCGTCTGTAATCTATGGGTAAGTGACTATCTTTTACATTAAACTCAAGACAAATTCTCATACATCACCTATCCTTTACTTAATTTTCTTAATATATTGAATATTATATGATATATTCTCTCTTGTCAATAATTAATATATCCATTAATCATTGATAAAGTAATTAGGGCATAATAAAAGATCAGTAAAAATGGATTTCTCACACTTATCTACTGATCTTTCTTCCAATTTGGTTCTATTCATTAAATAGCTTTTTCAATTATTAATTTTACATTCCATTATGGGCATACTATTAGTTTTCTCTATACTAATAATTATATTATATCACCATTTACAAGAAAAGCATCTAATAAAATAGAGCTCTTACCTAAATGTGCTCTATTTTATTAGATGCTTTTCTCAAGTTGCCCTAAAAATTAATTAATCAGCGGATCTTTCTTAGTAGTCATATAAGCCTGGACTGCTTGCTCTATTATCTTTACGGATTGATAACATATTTCCTAAAATCAGTTGAACATGATCCCCTTCTTTCTTAACCTTATCTCCTGTTAAACCGTAAGCTTGCTCAATAAGGTCAAGTGCAATCAAGAGCTCTCCTTCCTCTCCACGGATGAAATAGTGTCTGATTATAGAATTTAATTGCCCAGGTCCTTCCATTCCATGCTTACACCCCTCCACATTAACACCATCCATAGAAATATCTCTATCTTCATACGTTAGATAATCATCTTCTTCTCTTAAATTGATAAAATCAGGGATTCCTATATTATCTCGTCCATAGTTTATTAGTCCATCTCCCTGAATCAGTAACGTATATTCAATCTCGGGAACCAATTGATAACTTGCGACCTTAAAATTATAGAGTGTAATGCTTTCTATGTCCTGTGACGTATCTGTAAGTCTTATATTCATAGTTAATAAATTATCTTCCGCTTTTTCTACCTCTACCTTCATATTGCCTGTTGTTTCCACACTAACATCTTCCAGCCGTATCTTCTCATTATCAAGTCCCAATACTCTAAAGGTCAATTCTCCATCTTTAAATTGAAAGTTTTTTGTTTCTGTGATTGTTACTACTCCACCAACTTGATCAGATAAACCATTTTTCACTTTTGCTTGTTCTAATTTACTTATGCACTCTTCTTCATCGCACTGTACTAGCTCCAGCTTATCCCATATCTTTGTAGTCTTTTTTGCCTCACTATCTTGAAGCTCTTTCTCATAATCTCCATGGCTATGTAACTCTAATAATGTATCATTTGCAACTAGGTATAATGTATGTTGCCCTGCATCATATCTCGTATGTTTTTCTGTCTTAGATGCTCCCATGTTTACATAACACAATTCTTCTAGAATCTTTTTTAGCTTCTTCTCATCAATCTTTCCGATTGGTCTACCACTATAATAACTTTCATTTAAAACAGTCTTTAAATAGTCTTCTTCTGATTTGATTTTATACTCCATAAGTGGATCCCTTATCTCATCACTAAAACTGTATTCATATACATAACCATATCGATCAAGATATCGCACACTATTTTGATATCCCCAAGCATAATTTAAATATTGTTCTAATAATAGGATATCATTAAGATAAATTTGTGATATAGTTTTTACTTTAAATAGTTTACTACAACCTATACAATATACTAAAAAAATACTTATAATTGCTATTGAAATCTTTTTTACTATTTTCCATTTTTTCATTAAGGTTTCTCCTTTAATATACTACGTCTTCCTTAAAACCCTTTTTATATTATTATATAATTCGTAATATTTCAAATATAGCTATATGAGTTGTATTGTGATTAAACCACAAAAATGAGGCCTTTTTGGGAAAGAAAACATAATGAATAGATTGCCAAATCCATTTTTTCCTTCTATCATAAGAAAATAGCTTTTTTCTCTTTGCCTTACTGTCCTTTCCACCCCCTATTCCAGCTTATTTTTGATGAAGTGCGTCATTCCTATGAAATAGGAATAGCAGATAAAAGTTTGCGTAGTGATGATGATATCCATTACCTTACTTATTCAACCGTCTACTTAGCTGTCAGTTTTTTTCATCTCTATACTTTTACGGGCTCATCCTTTACAAAATATCATGGGCTTGATCATGATAAATTTGTTGCCTTTACCATAGAGCATATGCTAGATCAAATTAAGGCCACTTCTTAACTTAGTCAACGAAGAAAATAACCTATATGCTTGCTCATCACCTGGACCCTACTTGTCTGTCCACAAAATATAGCATTATGACTTTAATACCCTTGCTCGCCATGCTATTTGATTGGCTTGAGAATATAGGCGTCATAGTATTACTTAAGAGTTATCCTCATCTTTCTTCATGGCAAGTACATATTCCAAGCATTTCAGGTATGCTAAAAATGTGTTGTCTGGCATCAAGTATGATCATTGTTATTTTCTTATTCCTATTAAATTTAATGACTAGGCTTCATAAAAAGGCAACAGCTAAATAGCACAGAAGCATAAGAGGAGACCCCCTTTCAGATGTCTCCTCTTATATCTTTTATTAATCAACAGACCTTTGTGTAAGCTGCTGACCTATCTCATTTGCTAAACTGATTAGTCCTTTGGGGACTATTTTTAGTTTCAGATCATGTCCCTCTTTTTGGAAGGTGAAAGAAGTGAGGGTGATAACTGCTTTATAATCACTTATATCAAAGGGCTCTGTATGCAAGATGAGCTTAATATCGGATAGCTCTTCTTCAAAATAAATACCTTCACATTGCCCAGGACTTCGGAAATACCAGCTAAACTCTCGCTCAGTACATACACTCTTAAGTGCCCCTGCATATACCCTTTTATCCTTATAGCTATCTAACTCCTCGCTTTTCAGTAAGGCTTCTGGAATTTCTCCTCTATCTAATGTAAGCTGAGGAATAGGCTGCGTTATCTCATAATCACTAAGCTGCACTTCCCATTTTTCCACTTTTCCTTTTGACAAGTCTCCTGGATGCAGCAAAACAATATGGCTCTTCTCTTGAAGCTTATACTCTTCCTCTTGAATATTATTAAAAGACCCATCTTCCATATAACGGAAGGTGCCAATAAGCCTATCTTTGCTGTCTATTTCTTCCCAGATAAGTCCTGTAGCAAAAGTTTTCATCAAAGGATTCATAACAAATAGAGACTTCCATTTATCAAGGTTCCAGCTTCTTCTTGCAAATAAGGCTTTGGCTAGACGGCGTACTTGTAAATCCATGACCTCAGGAAGCTCCTTTTTAATTACCTTGAGCTCATTTTTTGCAGCTAAAACATCTTCTTCCACATCTCCTAGCTTCTCAGAAGCCTTTGGCAGATTGCGAAGAGCTACTCCTGTTTCATCAAACAAGTCAATAGACAAGTCATGATTTAGAACAGCTTTTATTTGTCGCTTGCCATAATGAAAGAAGCGTTCTCCCTGCTGATTAAAGTCAAAGTCTGGTACAATTTCATCCTGTATAGCCTCTCTTGTCACTCCCTTTAGCTGACAAAGAGCCTCCATAGCTTCTAAGGCTGCTTCTCTAATCTTCTTATTTTTATGCTTTTTAGATAAAGTGTCTGTCCATAGCAAAGCTCTTTTACTACCATTTATGCATAGGCATTTAGTCGCAAAAGCTGCAAGGGCAGATTTACCATCCTCACTCCATTCATCGATCTGCTTTCTGAGGGCAGTAAGTTGGGCAGGACTAGCCATAAGTCCATAAGGGAACATAAGGGTCTTATAGGCACTGTCTACACCATCCTCTATCCATGTTTCATAGAGCTGACCTAATAAATTCTGCAAATCATAAGGATTTATTAACTGGCTAATCTTCGTACAAACATTAATCTGGTAAAAGTCTTTAAGAAGTATGTATTCCGATACAAAATATTTCATGGTTTTTGCTGAAACAAAGGTCTCCATATCTCTCGCTCTTACTTTGCCGTAATCTACCTTATCTTGATAAGGTGCATTTCTCTCATTGGTCTTTGTATATTTCTTTTCTATAAGAGCCTCTAGGTGCTGAATATCTCCAATATTCTCTAGTCCTTTTACCATGCGTCCATTATCCCAGCTGCTTAAAATCCTTCTTGCTGCATCTGCTGCTACTTTTCCTTTGCCCGCGCCTATTTCCTCTAACTTCCTGATAACATGAACTTCCTCATAATTTAGCAAGAGCTTCTCTGCTTTTAAAACTAGGTCTTTATTTCTTAGTTGTAAAATCTGCAAAAGAATATCATGATCAAAGCCATGCTCTTCTTCAAATAAAATACTTAATAACAAAATCATATCCCTATCCGGATAAGTCATGGCTTTCATAACATCCATCAATTCTTCTTGATGTTTCATCAAAAAGCTACGTAATAAATCTTGACTTATCTTAATTTCCTTACCTCTTTCGCCATGTTCCCTACTCATTCCATCCTGATAAAGAACCAATTCAATAACTACTTCCAGTGAAAAACCACTCGTATATAAGAAGTCTAATAGCTCCTCTTTCTTTAATGAAGTATAGGCTAAAAACCGATCTACAAGCTTATTGCTTTCTGATGAATAAATGGATACACTCCTCTTAAATAACCTTGCCATATTGACAGCACCTACTGAATAAGGTGCTAAGCCAATGCTTGCTAACATACATTGGTAAATCTTCTCAGTAAAGCTCCAAGCACTAGATAAATCAACTATCCGCTTACTTGTGTCAAAGTCACTATGAGATAAGGTGCCTAAAGCGTTTTCTATTTCAGGAGACAGCTCTATCTCTTTTTTCTTAAAATACTCCCTTAAACACTCTATAAAAAGGACTTCCGCCTTAGGTAAAAATTCGTCTTTTTGTTCTTCAGTAAGTATGCCTTTATTGAGCATAATAGCTAGAAGATTAATACTATAGACTTTGTACTCCTTAAGTCCATCTCTTATTATTTCCATAGTCTCATACCTATGCTCACAGACCCAGTCTACTATACACGCATAATCCGCTTTTTTACTGTCTACATCCCCAGTATTTATCCAAACACAATCAAAACCTATATAGATTTCTGATGGAACTCCTAGTTCTCCCCATTCTTTAGGGCGTTCCTCATCTCTACGGTAGTAGCCATGTTGTGTAAAAAAACGTGCCCCTAAAAGAATGACTGCCATACGTGCCATTTCCTTTAAGTAATTTGTCCAGTATGTAAAAAGATTGTAGAAGTAGAAAATAAGAGTCTTATCGTTGGCCACTTTTCTTTGTTCTACCTTGTCTAACACTTGCTGTATTTCAGGTGATGCACCGTACTTGTTGTAAACCTCTCTTACCTTCTCTCTGCCAAAAGCTGAGACAAATAAACAGCTCATCCATTCACCTAGTTGAGCTTCATAGGCCTCACTAGGCTTTCTAGTTAATTCATCTGCCATTAAAATATACGGAACAGCTTCATGACATTCCTGGTCAAAAAGCTCTTGTTCTAGAATCTCTCCTATATAGCCTGAGTAAAACTTGTTCATCCCTTCTAGCTGCAAATTTATATCTTCAACTGTTTGGAAGCCCTTATTTTGCCTAACTGCACTTCCTAATTTTGAAGTAAAATACTTTATAATAAATGTCTTACTAACCTGGGCCCTTTTAAATACCTCATAGGCGTTCATGGCAAATGCACTAAGGTATATAATTTCTTTAGGGTTCTTTTCACTGAGTCCATAAATCAAACGATTAACAGCTTCTTGTGCGTCTTCCTCTATTTCTTCTACTTTCTTTTCTTCTCTTCTTAATTTATCTTCATGCAAAAAGCAAAGTTCTCTAATAGGCCAGCTATAGTCAAAATCAATTTTATCCAGTGCTGAAGGAACTTCCTTATCTTCTCCTTTTATATAGTTATAAAACGCCTTTTTTTGTTCCTCGTCCCCACGAATATCTCGTAAAATAATTTCTAATACAGTTTCCTTATTCATATAATCTCTCCAATAGTATATTTTTAATTAATTAGAATTCAAATTCTATCCTACTTCAGTTGTTTTCTTTTCTATTTCCTTTTGAAGACAAAGGCATAAGCTAATAAGGCGTTTAGGCACAGACCTTAACCTTAGACTTTCGTTATCACGGATAAATTTAGACTCTTCCAAACTAATCTGCTGGGTGTAGTCACTGAAGTCCACATCTTCTTCAAGTTCCACTACGATTTCAATAGAATCTAAATAACTTACAAACCTGCTACCTATACATAGGCCATATTCTCCATAAAGTAATTCAAATCCTAAGTCTTTCATCAGTGCTTTAAAGCTAGCTGCATATACTTTTTTATGACCTTCAAAGGCTAACACTGTTTTATCTAATAAAGTCTCTTCCAATTCACCTGTCTCTAATTCAAGCTGCGTAACAGGCTGCTTAATCTCATAATCATTTAACTGCTTTTGCCATGCTACTAACTGCTGTGTTTCCATATCACAGGGATGGGCAAGTACTATTCGATTCTGGCTATTTACCCCATATTCTTCTTCATCATGGCTATTAGTATGCTATCTGCGAGTTCCAACTGTCTTTCCTGATCATTAACTTGCAGCCCACATGCCAACCTTAAAGAAAGCAAATTAATCCCATAAACTTCTCCCTTTTGGAGCCACTTTTGAGTTAATCTTTCTGCTTCTTTCTTATGCTCTAGTATCCACTTCTTTGTTTTCTCTACTCCCTCTTCTCTAACAGGAGCATTACAAATAATAGCTTCTAATTGATCTTTTAGGTAAACTTCATCAGGCACTTGTAGCTTGTCCCATAATCCTTGAAGGCCTTCTCTAAAAAGATCATTGTAATACCTCCTAAGTTCTAGCATATCCCAAAACGTCATGATTAATCTTTCCATTTCCTTT
>JAEYNQ010000004.1 GCA_023412455.1 Bacillota bacterium | reverse complement strand
TTACCAAACAAACTTTATGAAGAAGGAAAGCAGGGAGAAGAAGAAACATATCTTGCGGAATTTGTTCATAAGATTGAAGTTGGTCTAGAGAGTATTTTTGAAGGAAGTGGGGTAGCAGATCTACAAGGTCAGTATCAGATTGTGGGGACTGTGCAGGGATATATTACCAAAGAGGAGAAGAAGCAAATTATTTGGAGTAAAACCTTTGAAATCCTTCCTACTCAATCTTTTAAAGAGCACACAGATAAACATCATATAAAGCCTACTATACAAGTAGATTTTGCGTATTATAATCAATTCGCACGAGATATTATAGAGGCCTCCCAGGTTAATACGCCGGTAGAGTTAGTGATTAAGGTAGAAGGAAAGCAAACCATTGCTACACAAGCTGGAATAGTGCCAGGTGACATACAAGGAACGATTACCATTCCACTTAATACAGCTTATTTTACCATTAAGAAAGAAGGAGAAGCAGAAGTAAAGGACTCTTTGTGGGAGACTTATACGGCGCCTATTCCAGTTAATAATCAAATCATTATACTAGGGGTATGTATGATCATACTAGGATTAATTCTTTTAGGAGGAGTGATCCTACTTACAGGACCTTTGAGTGCAAGAGATTTACGTTTTAGACAACTTAAGAGGTTACTTAATAATTATGGTAATCGTATGGTAGCTATAGACACCCTAAGACCTATAGATACTACAGAGGGATATTATGTAAGTTCTCTAGAAGACCTCATTAAAATAGCAGATGAGATAGAAAAGCCCGTTTTTTACCAACGTTATAATGACCTACTAGAACTGGATACTTTTTATGTAGAGCAAGAAAAGATGACTTATATTTATAAACTTGAAGCGTTTAATGAGGAAGAACATGCAAAAGAGTTAATAGAGGAATCAATAGGAGAGTCAATAAAGAGTCAATAGAAGAGCCAATAAGTTAGTTGCTATAAATATAGGAGGGATAAAATGAGTTTATGGCAAGTAAGTTACCAAAAAATAATATTTCTTATGGGGTTACTGATTGCTTGTAACTGTTATGCTGCCAGTCAACCCTCTATTGATAGTCGAGATAGTCACAAAGGAGTTGTACATATTGCTTACAAAGAAGCAGCATCAAAAAGAGTAAAGGTCATCATTGAAAAGGAAAACAAGAAATATACCTATGATTTAAAAAACACAGGAGAAGTAGAAGATTTTCCTTTACAAATGGGAAATGGAACGTATACGGTTAAAGTTTTAGAAAATACAGCAGGAACTTCCTATTATATAGTAAGCTCACAAACAGTAGAGGTTAAATTACAGAATGAAAACAGTGTTTACCTCAATAGCATTCAGAATATGAAATGGTCAGAAGACTCTAATGCCATAAAAAAAGCAATAGCAATGACTCATACTACAACAAATCTGCAAGAAAAAGCCACTATACTTTATAAGCATATGGTACAAGGTTACACATATGATTATTATAAATTAGCGAAGCTGCCATCTACCTATCTACCTGTTATTGACCAGACCTTTAAAGACAAAACAGGTATTTGTTATGATTTTTCTTCCCTTTATGGTGCCATGTTACGTAGTCAAGGTATTCCAGCTAAACTCATAAAAGGCTATACGCCTAATGCAGAGGGGTACCATGCATGGAATGAAGTTTATGACCAAGAAAAGCGGCAGTGGTTGATTATTGATACCACTTATGATTTGCAAGTGGTTGCAAAAAAAAAGGATGTAGAAATGACAAAGTCAGAGAAAGATTATCAAAAGGTAAATGAATATTAATAAGGCTATGGGGTATAGGGAGAAATGAAATATATAGGTAGAGGATTGATTGTATTAGGACTCATCATCATGACTATTCCCATTATAGGTACTCTTTGGATTCAATATAAAGAGCAGTGCCTCTATAGGGCATACTTACAAGAACTGCAATTACAAAGGCAAGAGCAAGCTGCTGTAGAAAGGAGGAAGCAAAAAGAGGTTAAGGAGTTAAAAGAAGTAGATGCTTCTGAAGAGGAGTCTATTGAAAAAGAAGAAGAATTACCAGTTGTTGATAAAGAAGAGGGAGAAGTAATTGGCAAGATCAAGCTACCTGCTATTCAACTGGATCTTTTACTGTTAGAAGGGGTAACGGAAAAAAGTCTTTCAAAAGGAGCAGGGCATATGACAGGGACAGCTTGGCCAGGGCAGAAAGGGAATTGCACCATTGCAGGCCATAGAAACTATACCTTCGGTTCAAGATTTAACAGATTAGGCCAAGTAAAAGAGGGAGATGTCATCCTATTAGAAGTAGAAGATAAGGCATATAGCTATAAGGTAACAGAGATAAAAGTAGTCCTGCCAGAGGATTTATGGGCACTGGAGCAACCTCTTACGGAGAGAAAAGTTACCTTGATTACTTGTCATCCTATTTATAGGGCAACACACCGTTTAATTGTTATAGGACAAAAAATAGAGAGTGAAGAGACCGGACATACAGTAAGATAATGGAGGTGGGAATAATGCGAGAAAAGGAATTAGCCATTTTTTGTACTCAAGTAAAAATGATTTTAAAGGCAGGGATCACTCTATCAGAGGGTGTAGGGATGATTGCAGAAGATATAGAGGATGACCCATTAGCAAACCATTTTAAACAAATAGAGAAATATTTAGAAGAGGGAAGAACCCTACATGATGCTTTAAAAGAAGAAGGAAGTTTTCCGAGCTATATGGTTCATATGGTGGAGGTAGGAAGCTTATCGGGGAGAATGGAAGAGGTTATGGGGGCACTGGGACACTATTATGATCGAGAAGACCAACTGCGCCAAAGTATTAGAGGAGCTGTTTTTTATCCACTTTTACTTTGTTTTATGATGTTTTGGGTCATGCTTTTTCTTTCTATAAAGGTACTCCCTATTTTTGAAAAGGTCTTTCATTCCTTAGGGGGGAGCTTGGTTGGACTTGCCTATTATTTTATACAGTTTGGTCAATTACTTAGTCAATATATTTATGGGGTAGTAGGCATAATGGGGATTATTCTCTTAAGTTTTACTCTCTTGTTAAAGACTCAGAAAGGAACTCTTTTCATCAAAAATTTAATTCATCGCTTAAAAGTGACAGAAAAGATAGCTATTTCACGTTTTGTTTCTGCTCTTTCTTTAATGTTAGCAAGTGGGATGGATACAGAGGAAGCGTTAAAAATAGCATTAGTAGCCATTGAAAATAAGAAAATAAAAATAAAAGGTGAAAAAAGTATGGCGCTTATGGAGAGTGGAAAAGGGTTTATAGAAGCCCTGAGAGAAGGCGAATTTTTTTCGAACCTTACGATTAGGAAGTTAAGTATAGGTTTACGGACGGGGACTTTAGACGAAGTAATGGCACAAGTAGCCAATCAGTATGATGAGGAAGTGCAGGAAGCGCTTACTAAGCTAGTTTCTCTCATAGAACCTCTTTTAGTAGGATTTTTAGCAGTAGTGATAGGAAGTGTTTTATTATCTGTTATGCTGCCATTAATGGGCATTATGGCATCAATAGGTTAAAGGAGAAGTCTATGAAGCGATATTACTTAGAGCAAGGAATAGGGGGCATATTATTTTTACTTATCATCACAGGTCTCGTTTGGAGAGGTGTACAAGGTACAGCAGAAAGGGTGGAAGATAAGGGACTAGACACATTAGAGCAGGCTATTCGAAGAGCAGTCATACAATGCTATGCCATAGAAGGGAGGTATCCTAAGGATATAGAATATATAAAAGATAATTACGGCATTAGGATGGATACTCCTAAATACATTGTACACTATGAAATATTTGCCTCCAATATTATGCCAGACATCACTGTATTAGTAAGAGGGAGAGGAGAAAAAGAGTGAAGATCAAATATAGATTGAATGAGTACACTTCTGAAACATTACTTATGTTAGTAATCCTTCTTCTATTTGTAAGTACTTCCTTTATAGTGGTCAAATTAGGCGCTGATAGTTATGAGAAGATTGTACAAGATAGGGAAAGTCATTTTGAAAGAAGTACACCTCTTCTCTATATAGCAACTAAGCTTAGGCAAAATGATCAAGAGGGGAAGATAGAGCTTGCTCAAAAAGAAGGACAAAATGTTTTAGTTCTCATGGAAGATGTAGGGGGAACCCAATATGAAACGTGGATTTATAATTATAAAGGAGCCCTTTATGAAGCTTTTATAGAAAAAGGAACAAGGATTAATTTATCAGATGGAATGCGTATTATGGAAGTACATGACTTAAAAATACAACAATTAGAAAATCAAATGATAAACGTTAGAGTAAAAGATAAAGCAGGTAAAGAACTGGAAATATCATTATGTTTAAGGAGTAAGGTAAGATAGTAAAAGGAGAAAGACATGGAGAGTAGTAGGGTATCTCATTTAAGAGCTTTTTTAGTAGAATTAATGATTGTTATACTCTTTTTTTCGTTGACCCTTGCTATTACTACTGAGGTTTTTGAAGCTGCCCATAGCTTAAGGCAAAAGGCCTCTGATTTAACAGAAGCTGTGGCAAAAGCACAAACTTTAGCAGAGTATGTAAAAGCAAGTTACTCCAAAGAAGACTATAAACAACATCTCATGGCATTAGGTGGCATAGAAAAAGAAGAAGCTATTTATTTTTATTATGATGAAAAATGGCAATTACAACCTTGGGAAGTAGAAGGGGGTTATGTGGTAGAGGTCTTAACCCAGATAGAAGCTTTACAAAGTGGGGAGTGTATAGATAGTCATATTAATATTAAAAACAAAGAGGGGCCTATTTATAATATACAAGTAAAAAAATATTATATCCATAGAGAAAAGGGAGCTGGGGTATGAAAAGAAAGATGAAGATGGCTATAGGTATAGGGACCTCCACAATGATTATGATTTTTGTAGTATTGGCACTTGTCACCTTAGGCGTATTGGCACTAGAAACAGCTCAAGCAGATTACAGATTAGCACAAAAGGTAGGGGAGAATGTCAAGTTATTTTATGAAGCGGATTGTCAGGCAGAGGAGCAGTTAGTATGGAGTGTGGAAGAGATAGCCAATGATCCGTTTAGAGAAAGCAAGGGAAATGCCCCCTTTAAAGTCACTTATGAAGTGCCAATGGGAGAAAAGCAGAAACTATGTGTAGAGGTAGAAGTAAGTAAAAAAAGGGGGATCATGGAATATAAAAAGACAGATTGGCATGTTCAAAATATTGGAGAATGGCAACTTGAGGAGGATGGACTAGGCTTTGGTGAGATAAGTGTACAGGATTAGGAGGTAAGAAAATGGATGCAAAAGAGCTTTTTAGAGAAGCAATAGAACAGGATGTAACAGACATATTTGTGGTGGCAGGCGTACCACTTGCTTATAAAATCAGAGGTAAAATTGGTTTAAGAGATACGAATAGGTTAATGCCTGAAAAGACAATGGAACTTATTGAGGCTATTTATGTACTTGCCAACCGTGACACAAGGAATTTATCAGAAAAGGGGGATGATGATTTTTCATTTTCTATTCCACAGGTAGGGCGCTTTAGAGTAAATACTTATAAACAAAGAGGTTCACAAGCTGCAGTTATCAGAGTCGTTCAGTTTGAGCTCCCCAATATTGAAACATTAGGCATCCCTAAGCAAGTCATTGATTTATACAAGAGAACGAAGGGCCTTGTGCTTGTAACGGGACCTGCAGGGAGTGGGAAGTCAACGACCCTTTCTTGTATCATTAATCAGATCAATAAGACAAGGGCAAGTCATATTATCACATTAGAAGATCCTATAGAATTTATTCACAAGCATGCTAAAAGTATTGTAAGCCAGAGGGAAATAGGAACAGATACAACAAGCTATGTACAAGGCTTAAGGGCAGCCCTTAGAGAGGCACCCGATGTTATCTTGTTAGGGGAAATGAGGGATTTTGAAACGATTCATATTGCCATGACAGCGGCAGAGACAGGTCAGCTCGTACTAGGCACACTCCATACATTAGGAGCAGCCAATACAGTAGATCGCATCATAGATGTTTTTCCGGCTAATCAACAACAGCAGATTAGGACCCAACTTTCCATGGTTTTACAAGCCATTGTTTCACAACAGCTTATACCAGGAAAAGATGGAGGAGTATTACCTGTTTTTGAGGTAGTATTTGTGAATAGTGCGATACGCAATATGATTAGAGAATCTAAAATGCATCAAATAGATTCAGTCGTTTTTGCAGCAAAAGATGAAGGAATGTGTAATATGGATAGTAGTATCATTAAGCTTTATCAGGAGGGTAAAATAACAGCAGATAATGCCATAGCCTATAGCATAAATCACGAAGCAATGGGCAAGAAGATGAGAGGATAAGCTGTAAAAGGAAATACTATAAAGACTTATAAGCATTAAGTTTACAAGTCTTTGTTGTTGTACAAAAAAGTTAGAAGTGTTAAAGATAGTAGTATTGTATGAAAGGTTGGCTTTTGATAAATAGTCTATGTATTAACATATATTTAACATGAATATTTTAATTATAACATTTATGAGTTAAATCAGAAAAATGTTTGATAACATATTTAAATTAATATATTTAACATGAATATTTTATTTGTAACATGTTAATGATATAATGTATATTATAGTGTTATAATGGGGTGATGTAATGGAGCAATTGAAGAAGTATTTAAGAAACTTCATAGATGAAGATATAAGTATAGAAAAGTATATACCTAATAAATTGAGTATTATAATAAAAAACAGTTATTTCTTCTACAACTTTGAGTTTTTAGGTAAAAAATTCCTATTAGTAAAACCTAGAGAAGAAATGTCAATAGATATACTGCAAAGACAATTGATGCTTATTCAAGAGAAAACCCAGCTAAAAGCAATTTTAGTAGAGATGAATTTAACATTATACAAGAGAAAAAAACTCATAGAAAAAAGAATACCATTTATTACAGAAAATAAGCAAATGTTCTTGCCGTTTATGGGTATAGATCTCAGTTTAAAAAATGAAGTAGCATATAAAAGTATCGATGCCTTTGCACCAACAACACAATTAGTATTTTTGTATTGTTTATATAATATGAATAATGCCATTACCCAAAAAGAATTAGCTGTAAGGTTAAATATGTCTCAAATGACCATATCACGGGCGTTAACAGATTTAATTAATTTAAAACTTATACAGTATTACCTTGAAGAGTCAAATAATAGGAAGAGAATTTATTATATTCAAGACAGAACTAGATACTATGAAAATGGCAAACAGTACTTGATTAATCCTATTTTAAAGACTGTTTATGTAGACAGTGCTGTTGGTGAGAGTGTTAAATTGCTCAAAAGTGGATTAGAAGCACTTTCAGAAAAAAGTATGCTTAGTGCACCTAATAGAAAAGTAAGAGCTGTATATAAAGAAGAGTACAATAGAGTTTTAAATGAGTACGAAATAGCAGCAGATGTAGCAAATGAAGATAGAAGTTATATGCAGGTTCAGGTATTAAAATATAATCCTAAAATATTAACAAATACAGATTGCGTAGATCCAGTAACAATGATATGTACAATAACTAATAAAGATGAGCGTATTGAACAAGCTATAGAAGAGATGATGGAGGAATTTAATTGGTACAAGGAATAGAAAAGTTTAAAGAGCATTTTAAAGGACAAGCTGGAAAATATGTGTTTATTGGTGGAACAGCTTGTTCATTGATACTAGAAGAACAGGGAATAGCATTTAGGGCTACAAAGGATTTAGATATAGTAGTATTAATTGAAGTTCTAGATGAAGATTTCATAGATTGTTTTTGTAGCTTTATAAAACAAGGTAATTATAAGCATATTAACAAGTCAAAAGGTACAGAGCAGTTTTATAGATTTGACAAACCTGAAAGCGCAGATTATCCTTATATGATTGAGCTATTTAGTAGGAAACCAGAGTATATTAAAAATATAGATACGTATTTAGCACCATTACATGTAGAAGGAAAAGACAACATACAAAGTTTATCGGCAATATTATTAGATGAAGAGTACTATAAATTATTGAAAGAAGGAAATACGCAGATAAATGATATTACTGTCTTAAATGTTCCATATATCATTCTACTGAAGATAAGAGCGTGGCTAGATTTGACTGAGCGTAAAGCAAAAGGAGAAAGTATAGATAGTAAGGATATTAAGAAACATAAAAATGATGTGTTTAGGTTACTGGGGGTAGTACAGCCTGATGAAAAAGTAATATTAAATGATAAGGTAGAAGGGGATGTAAGCAATTTCTTACATAAAATCAAAGATGAATCAATAAACTTAAAAGACTTAGGTATTAAGGGAACAACATATGAGCAGATGCTAGAATTACTAAAAAATGTTTATCTAAACGAAGGGTAATACTGGATTTGTTTTAACCCACTTTCTTGTATAAAAGACTTGCAATTTTTATGAGAATTATATAAAATAATAAATGCACGACATAACGTGCATTCCTAATGAGCTGTCGCCAAGCGGTAAGGCTCTGGACTCTGACTCCAGCATCCGTAGGTTCGAATCCTACCAGCTCAGCTACAGTGTTGCATCCCGTGGGATAGAGGGTAAACACAATTAGAAGATATCT
>JAEYNQ010000054.1 GCA_023412455.1 Bacillota bacterium | reverse complement strand
TCTTTATCAACATGCCTGTAATAATTTAACACAACCGCTTCAACCCCACCTGAATTAAACTTGCCTAAAATTTGAGCTACACGAATAGGTTCCATATATCCTTATCCCTCTCCTAAAGCAATAATATCCAAAATATAGGTGCTACAGCTACTATAGAATCATTGAAAAAACCTTAATTCTTTATACTTTTTAATGTCTTCTTTGGAAAAAGTAAAAACAGAATGACAGGCATAGAAACAGCCAATAACAGAATGAAAATAGCCTTATAGTAAGAAAAAAAGTCAGCTATTTGACTTTGCTTAAGCGTAGTTATCACTTCTTGACTAATGCCTACAATTTTTGCACGTGTCATTAATGGCACAATGCCTAGTAATAATAAAATAGGTATAAAGATTAAAGGCATCCCCTTCTTGGTTTCTTCCTTTGTTTTTGACGGAATCGTTTTGATTATAGTATTTATCTGCCACATGCTTGGTTAATCCCCCTATACTTAGATACGCTATCTTCATAATAATTGGATACAATCTAATTAAGTATAGCACTTTCTCTAATAACTTTCTATATTATGACAGAAATAGATTGTGTCAATTTACTGTAGGAAAATAAGTTTTAGATTTTCCCTAAGGTATATATTCTCTATGCTTCAAATGATTTATAGTATTTCAAATTCCTTACTACCTCAAAAACTGGATTCTTTTTCCCTTGATTAATTACGATAATATTGAATATATGCTAGCCTTGGCATCGCACCTCATCCATTCTGTAGATGAATATGACCTTCATCTGCCTCTACATACAGGATATCTATCTGTTTTTACTTTTTTCCAATACCTCATGTTTGATTTGATCTAACTCTCTGATTTTATTCATTACAGTCTGCCCTGGAACAGGCACAAGTATCTCTTTACCACTTTTTCTATAGAACAAGTCTGTACTTAAATCTACTAACTTTGACTTAATAACTTGATCCATTCTATCATGAGTCTAGATGCTAAACATTTCATCTGTAAGGTACTTGTATTCCTTTTTCTTTTTTGACTCAAAATATGTACGCATTTTGTTCCACTAAACCTTTTGTAAGCTTTTCAATTTCTTGTATGACATTTTTCACAAAATCCTGTATAATAAGTTCCATAAGAGATTCTCCTTTGTTTAATGTTGTTTCGCGATTTCATTATACCAAAAGGATGAATTTCTTTTTAATTTTTCCTACAATAATTTTACACTAACTACAATTATAGTTCAATATTTTTACTCATTTTTATCTGCTCTACCATTTTTTTTATATAACTGAATAGGCCAAGTATAAATACACTTCTCTCATCATCTTCATCCATAATGTGCCACCACGTAACCAAAAGCTTTTACTATATTCTATATTTTTATGTCTCTTTATGCTATAATAGATTGATATTTGATTTAAGGAGGCTTTCTATGATTCATGAAAACCAAAAGTACCTTAATGGCCTTCAAATATGCATTGATCTGATCGCCATTTACATATCCTTCTTTTTAGCTTATTACATACGTTTTTACTTATTAAATGGTAATTCACTTTTTACTTTAAATTATTATCTTAAAGTATTCAGTGCCCTTCTGCCTGTCTATTTTGTTGCTTATAGTTGGTGTAATCTCTACACTTCTTGGCGCATTAAGTCCTTTAGCGACGAGAGTCTTAATATTATAGGTTGTAACTTCTTTGCCATCCTCATACTTTCTCTCTATTTATTTATTGGTAAAGATCGTACCCAAGACTTCTCCAGGTGGCTCATTACTTTTTTTGGAATTTTTAATATACTAATTACCATTACTTATCGAGGCATTATACGATTGCTATTACGTCATTATAGACGAAAGGGTTATAACTTAAAGCACTGCCTTATCATTGGTACGTCTAATGATGCCCATGAACTGATACATAAAATCAAAACTCATCCCGCTTGGGGATATAATATTATCGGCTGTGTGGCATTTGCCTCTCACCCTATAGAAGCCTTTTGCGGATACCGGGTCTTAGGAAATACCGATGAGCTCCCCTCCATCATTGAAAAATATAAAGCAGATATTGTGATGATTGCTACTAATGAAAGTGAAGCTGTACAATTAGGTAAGATTATTAATACTTGTGAGAAATATGGGATTAAAACACATATTGTTCCTTACTACCATAAATATATTCCTGCAAAGCCCTACATGGATAATCTAGATGGTTTGCCAATCATCGATACTAGGCATGTCCCTTTGGACAATCTCTTTAAGGCCTTTCTTAAACGCAGCTTTGATATTGTTTTTTCCATCTTTGCCCTTGTGCTTTGTAGTCCGTTATTCATATTAAGTGCCATTTTAATAAAACTCACCTCTAAAGGCCCTATCCTTTTTAAGCAAGAGCGAGTAGGACTTAACAAGGAAACTTTTTATATGTATAAATTTCGTTCTATGAAGGTTCAGGAAGCTTCTGAAGAAATGACCCAATGGACTACGAAAAATGACCCGCGAAAGACTTGGTGGGGCAATATCATGAGAAGATTTAGCATCGATGAACTTCCTCAATTTTTCAATGTATTAAAGGGAGATATGTCTGTGATTGGTCCAAGACCTGAAAGGCCTTATTTCGTGGATAAATTCAAAGAGGATATTCCTCACTATATGATTAAGCATCAAGTCCGCCCTGGCATCACTGGTTGGGCGCAGGTCAATGGTTTCCGTGGGGATACTTCTATTGAAGGTCGTATTGATTATGATTTATATTACATAGAAAATTGGACTTTTAGCTTTGATCTTAAAATTGTATTACTTACCATTTTTAGTGGCTTTATAAACAAAAACGCCTACTAATATTATTTAATCACAACAAAAGAGGAATCCCTATTGATTATGGAATTCCTCTTTTATAATTTAATCTACAATTATGGTATTTACCAACAGACCTCTGGGATAAAACCAAATAGCACTGGGGCTGATGAACCATTAGGAAGAATATAGGTATATTCCCTAGCCCCTTCTACAATCCCTACTATAGCAGCTTTATCTTTATACTCAAAATAACCATTATATGGTACTTCAAAAACATATCCATTATCCACACCCAACGCACCTCTATAGGCCCCTCCTCTTGCATTAATTAGAACACCTACTTGAGCATCAGCTTTTATGTGAATATAGTTTTGTACACCATAGTTACCAGCATTATAGACTTTCTCCCCTGTAAGCGCATCATAGCCCTCTATCCATTCTTCTTTTCCACTACCTATTAGAATTTTTGCAGGTTGAGTAAGTTTGGTGGCATCTACTTTATAATATTGATTAAGAATAGGGAAAGTCCCTCTAATGTGATTATCTCTTTCTAAAATCGTCATGTCTTTGATATGCATTAACTTAGTATTAGGACCTCCCACTGCAGTTGTAAACTGCAAAGGTCCATCTGTTTCAAAGTCAAACATCCCCGATATCACCATATCTTTTTCCCAAGTCTTACCTTCTGTATCCATAATATAAACACTTTCACCTGGTAATATGCTGTATGTCTTCTTTTGTCTACTTCCTAAATAGCTTTCAATTACTTTTTGTCCCGCGTATAATGCATCTTTACTTGGTCCTCTAACACTTTGCTTACTTATACTAAGAAAAATAGGTTTGGATGATACATTCTCTGCTATAACCATAAAGCGCTTTTCTTCTTTAGTATCTTCTTGCGCAAACCCACTTACATGATGAATGACCATTCGTCCCTTACCCTTTACAATATCTCTATAAAGAATTCCCTTTCGAGTAACAGTCTCTGGTGAATTGCTTATAAATAGCATTCCTTGGTCCCCTTCTGCTTTTTCATAAGGCACTTCTTCATATTCCCTATACTCTACCTTTTGGTAATTAACAACAATACTTCCTGGTGCATTTTGCTTAAAGCGATGAGTAAGTTCAGATTGAATAACCTCATTAGTTATAACCAGATCAGTTTTCATTTGATTAGACCAATTACCATATTGATCTTTAACCTGAAGGCTTACTTCATATTCCCCTGACTTAAATAGTAGTTCTGGCTTACCTTCTATATAAGCTTCACTCCGTGAAGCCTTTTCTCTATAGAGCCACTTTTCTTCTATAATATTTTCCCAAGCTTCATTTTCCCAACTATACTTCCACTCTATTGTTTCACCTATTCCATAGGAAGCCTTCTCTGAGTTTAATACTTTGACTACAGGTGCTTCGTTAGCCACAAGAGTTATATCATGTTGTTGCCATTCACTCCAGTTTCCCTTACTATCCTTTACCTTGGCTCCTATAGTATAGGTTCCTGGTTCAAGTTGACTTACTAATCCTTGTAGGGTAGGCGATATAATAATGGGTTCCTCTAGGGTTTGCCATAAGGCATCTACTATTAAATCATTATCTGGATCATAACTCTTACTCTCTACTCGAATGCTTTCTCCTAGTACATAGGTATCTTTATCTATTAGAAATTCTGCAATAGGTAAACTATCCTGTAATGTAGCAGCCTTTGTTCCTGAACTACTTAAAACTAATAGTCCTATTACTATTCCTGTTATTCTACTAGCTTTC
>JAEYNQ010000027.1 GCA_023412455.1 Bacillota bacterium | reverse complement strand
CTCCGAACTCAAACTTAAGGAGCTTGAAAAGGCAAAAAAAGAAGCAGAAGTACGCTTAAATAGCTTAAAGTCAGATAAAGAGTTAGAAATAAGTAACTTAAATACAGCCCTTCAGGCGAAACAAACAGTAGCCAATAATTCAAATAGTAGTCTTTTAGCAGATGCTGAAGTATTGGGCCTCCAAATCCAAAATGCACAGCTTGAGCTAGAAGATATGAAAGCCAAATTAGATAAAGTTTACCTAAAGGGAGATACTATTATTGCAGACAAGGACAGCATCGTAGAAAAAGTGGGTGTCAAGCTAGGAAGTGTACTAGGGCAAGAAGGCAGTGGTATAACCCTTAGCTTAGTAGACCAAGCTAGCCTTGTGGTAACAGTTGATGTACCAGAAAACTTTATACAGCAAGTAACCATAGGGGACAAGGCAGAGGTGACATTAAATGCCTATGATGGGGTCATCCTTAAGGCTCAAGTAACCCATATTGCAGAGCAAGCCACTATGGTAAATGGAGAGAATATGGTTAAAGTAGATCTTGAAGTACAAGAAGGTAAAGAAAAACTTAAACTAGGCTATGAAGTAGATGCTACCATCTATTAAAAGGCTTGCCTTATTTAGTAAAAATAAGAAACAATTTATAAAAGTTGATGCATTAAAAGTCAACGGGTCAACTTATCACCCTTCCTATGTAAAAATATGGATAAATACAATAATGAAGAATATAAAAATGAAAAATAGCAAACATTATATTGTGTAAAATGAAAAGGGAGTGATATTATGGCTGGTATTAATCAGTTGGAGTTACAAAACTTACGACACCTCATCGGAGCACATTGCACCATCGAGAAGAAGCTAGAGTTCTATGCAAAGCAGTGCACAGATGAAACATTAAAAAGCATGTTACAACACGATGCCCAAGATGCCAAAGCAAGCAAAGAAAAATTAATGACATTTTTAAAATAGGAGGTGTTTTTGATGCAAGAAAAAGAAATGGTGAGTGATTATTTAGCAGGATTAAATGCCAGCATAGCAGGCTATGGCGGCATCATCGCCCAGTGTGAAAATCCAGAGCTTCGTAGTACCATTCAAAAAATGCGTGATCAAGATGAAGTGCGCCAATATGCTCTTTTTAAAATAGCTAAAGAAAAAGGGTACTACATCCCAGCACAGCCAGCAACTCCTGAAGAGATTGCAGTCGTAAAACAGCAGATGTCACAGGGATAATAACTCTATATAAAGGCACTTATAAAAGGATTAAAATAATTAGCACAGTTAAAGAAATAGTTAGGATAGTCTAACTTAAAAGACACTCTATAAAAAGGGGGTTGCACCCATTATAGAGTGTCTTTTAATTGTGTTAAATTTTATAAAATTAGAGAAGTTTTAGAGAAATGGTTGATATAGTAGATTAAGAAGACAAGTTTGAGAGGATAATAAGGAGGAATAAACGTGAAAAAGCTACAGAGGTGGAAAGGCTTATTATTTGTCCTTCCTAGTTTGGTGGGGGTAACCTTGTTTTTTATCCTACCAGCTCTTAGGAGCTTAAAATATTGTTTTACCCAGGGGATGGCCCATCCTAAATTTATAGGACTCGCTCATTTCATTGCGTTATTTCAAAATGAAGGTTATCAAATTGCCTTAAAAAACACGCTATTTATTATAGGAATAGCTTTACCTCTACTCTTTAGTGCATCACTGGTCATCGCCTTACTCATTGAAAGGAATATAAAGAAATACCGCTTTATACAAGGGTTTTTGCTGATACCTATGGCATTGCCTGCCGCATCTGTCATCTTTTTATGGAAGGATGTCTTTGCCAAAGAAGGGATCATCAATGCTTTAATAGGTACTCGGATTGACTGGCTGCAAAGTGATTATGCGCCCTTTGCTATTATTGGAATCATTCTATGGAAAAATATAGGCTATGATGTGCTTCTAATGGTTAGTTCTCTTTTAACGATCAGTAGAGATTTTGAGGAGGCAGCCAGTTTAGAGGGAGCAGGTTTTTGGCAATTGGCTTTTAAGGTCAAGGTGCCCATGATTGTACCGATACTTTTTTTCTCTCTTATTATTTCGCTTTTAAACTGCTTTAAGATTTTTAATGAGGTCTACCTTTTAGTAGGAGAGTATCCATCTGAGAAGCTCTATATGCTCCAGCACTTTATGAATAATAATTTTAAGAACCTGGATTATGAGCTTTTAGCAACAGCAGCTTTTATATTATATATGGGTATTTTTGCAATCATCTATGGGGTTACTAGGTGGCAGCAACGCTATATCCATTTGAATATTTAAAGGAGGAACCATGGATACATTAAAGAGAATGAGCAATTATAGCTTTATTTTTATCTTAGGAGTTGTGGTTGTTTTACCTATCCTATACATAGGGTTACATTCTTTAAAGGGAGAAGTACTTATTACTCAGCTATATACACAAGATCAACCCTCTATATGGTATAGGATTATTGTAAAACCCTTCTACATTAATTTAGATCAATATTACAAGGTGTTTTTCAGGACGCCTAAGTTTTTGTATATGTTTTGGAATTCCCTAAGTATTGTCCTCCCCATTGTTATAGGGCAAGTGGCTATTGGGGCCTTGGCCGCCTATGGCTTTGCCAAAATGAAGTTTCCTGGTTCAGAGAAGCTCTTTTTCTTTTATATCGTCATGATGCTCATGCCCTTTCAAGTAACCATGGTTCCCAATTTTATTATGCTGAGTAACATGAAGCTTTTAGGGTCCAATTTATCACTGATATTACCAGGTGTTTTTAATACCTTTAGTGTTTTCTTTCTCAAGCAGTTTATGGAGCAAATAGATAATGCCTTTATCGAGGAAGGAAAACTGCTAGGGGCTTCAGAGCTACAAATCTTAAGGTATATTATTTTCCCTATGTGTAAACCCATTATCACAGCAGTTATTGTTTTTATCTTTGTGGAATACTGGAGCATGGTAGAGCAACCCGTCGTTTTTATTATGGAGGCCACCAAGTATCCCCTCTCCGTTTATTTGGGGAGTATTACAGGGGATAAGATAGGCATAGGTTTTGCCTGTAGCATACTTTATATGATTTTGCCAATTTTTTTGGTGCTCTATACCCAAAATGATTTATCAGATGGGTTAAAGATAACCAGTTTAAAATAAGTTCATTTAAAAGAAATGCATTTAAAAGGGACAGCAAGATATCTTTTACAGAAAGTGAAAGGAAGGGTTAGGGTGGAAGAAAAGGAAAAGAGATTTAAGCAAAGGGTTATAAAAGGAGTTAGCATTTTTCTAATAGTTATATTAGTTTTTACTATACTATCTAAAACCATTTACACGTTTTTACTCCCGCAGGTGGATATAGTAGCAGTCACTTCAGGAAGGATAGAAACCAAGATATTAAAAACAGGAAGAATAGGACGAGATCCTAACTTATTAAGGCTACAAAAAGTAGGGGTAAAAGCCACCACAAGGGGACAAGTGACAAAATGCCTTGTGGAAGAAGGACAAAAGGTGAGTTTAGGACAGCCTCTCTTTGAAATAAAAAAAGAGGAGATAGGGGCAGCGTTGAAAAACAGCAAGCTTACAGAACAGGAATTAAAAGCACAAAAGAAAATCAAAGAATTAGAGCTTGCTCAACTCATTGAAGACCAGGCAAAGGATAAAGAAAGATTAGAGGAAAAGAAACAAGAGCTTGTAGAGGCCAGTGAGAGTTTTAATGAAGTACAGCTAGGAAAGCAAATAGAGCAAATGAAGGAGCAGATAGCTGTGAGTGAACCACTCTATAAAGAAGGCTTATTATCAGAGAGGGACTACAAGGATAAAAAAGAAGCTTTAAGCCTATTAGAAAAGCAGAAAGAGGAGCTTATAAGAAAGACTTCTCAACAAGCAAAAGCAACGATACGTGATATGGAGAGGGCTATAGACCAGAATGAAAATAGAAGCATGACCTTGAGGGAGGAAATAGCCTTATTGGAAAATAAAATAGCCCTTAACACAGCTGACGAAGAAGGCTATACCCTAAAGAGCCCTATAGAAGGAGAGGTTTATGACCTTAATGTAGGTCTAGGAGGATTAGTAGTAGAAGGAGAAGAGCTAGCAAGTATTATTCCTACCACCATTCCTATAACTATTAGCTTTGAGCTTACAGATAAAGAGCTTTCTTACATACAGATGGGGCAAGGTATTAGTGTAGAGGTAAATCAGCAAAAAGAGGAGGCTATTATTAGCAAGAAGTCTTATAACCAAGAGACAGGGAGTACCATTATAAGCTGTGAACTTCCTGAAGGCTTAAAAGGTGTTTTAGGGGAGCTAGAACCTAAAATGTATAGAGAGGCTAATCTACAGATTATTCATTTGTCAGACCAGTATCCTTTGTTAGTACCTAATTCTTCGCTAATGGAAGAATCAGGAAGAAAGTATATCTTTTTCTTAGAGGAAAGAGAAGGGGCATTTGATAAGCTGTATAAAGTAAGCAAAAGGGAGGTAAACCTTCTAAAAGAGGGGGACTATATGTCTGCTGTCTCTGGAGCTCTTTTAGTAAAGGATAACATTGTAAGGCAGACTTCCAAACCATTAAGGGAGGGGATGGAAGTAGCCATAAGGGATAAACGCTAGGGAGGTGATTAAAAGTGAAAAAGAAGTATGTGATTTACATAGGCCTCTTAATCCTTTTCCAGTGGATGAAACTTTTATTAATGAATGATTATAAGGAAGCCTATGGTGGGTCCAGATTAGAAGTTGTTTTTAATAAGGGTATACAGATAGAGGAAAAGAGACTACTAGTAGCCCAAGAGTATGAAAAGCTAGAAGCAAGTAAAATTAAAAGCAAGAGAAATGTCATAATGAATGGAAAGAAGCAGGTTACAGTTATAGGTACAGAACCTTCATTTATGCAACTTGAAACCTATGATTTTTTACAAGGTAGCTTTTTTGGAGAAACAGCTACCCATGAAGAGCATCGGGTGGCTGTAATAGGAGAGAGTCTGGCATTTGAACTTTTTGGTTCCAAGTGGGCAGTAGGGAATACCTGCAAATTAGGTGATACAATCTACCAAGTAGTAGGAGTCTATAAAGATTATAACCAGCTTCGGGACTATTACTTAGAGGGAGGAACCTACAAGGTCTTTATACCTGAAACCAGTGAGTTATGTAAGGAATGGCCATTAGAAGCCCTAGAGATGGTAGGAACTCTAGAGAAAAAGGAAATGTTAGAAAAGTTAGAGATAAATGAAGCCAATAGTGTCATTAATAATCGAGAAAATTGGTGGGGTGAGGTTCTCCTTCTTTGTCATTTGCCCTATATCCTAGTGTTACTTCTTTTAATTTTGCGGCTACGAGGAGTCCTCAAAGAATGTGGATGGTGCAAGGAAAACAAGGAGAGAAACAAGGTCTTAGCACTCAAGATAGGTGGCTACATGATTGCTATATTTGTAGTATATAGATTATGGAAAAGGGACATTTACATACCAAGTAATAAGCTGCCCAGTGACAACTTATTTGATTTAAAGTTTTATTGGGAGCTCCTAAAGGCAGAATGGGCAAAACACAATCAGCTATTAGGCTATAGCCTTTCTTATTTTGAGAGGGGGATGACTCTATTAAGGGGGGAAGTACATCTTTTAAATGGTATTCAAATAGCACTTCTAATAAGTCTTAATAATAAAATAGGCAAAATGAAAGGGAGAAAGTCAGAATGAATAAGTTATGTAGAAAAGGAATGGGTCTATTACTAGCTCTTAGCTTAAGTATCCTACCAGGCTGTGGTAAGTTAAGTACAGGGGGAGAAGCCAAGCTGAATCAAGTAGAAACCCATAAGGTAAAAGGAGAAACAAGTGAGACAGCTAAGGGAAAGTACATAGAAGATAACCCTTTTGGAGAGGAACATTATTTTCTCTCTCAAACACCGGAAGGAAATGTAGTAGGTTATACCATGGGGTCGTTAATTAGAAATAAGTTAAGTGATACAGGAGAGTGGAAAGAAGAACTGCCCCAGCAACAGTTTATAGCCCCCACTGATTTATATGGTATACAGAAGTTTTTTGAAACAGAGGAAGGGCTTATTATAGCTTATACAATAGAAGATGGAAGCTTAAAGATCGGGAAGCAAAAGGAAGGCGGTAAATGGGAGACAGTAGCTTTAACCAACAAGGGAATTGGAATCAATATTAAGGCAGCCAATGCTGTTCTAATGGAACTAGGTAAGAAGGACCAATTGTTTTTGTCCACTGACTTTGGTCCAGTAGGCTTGTATGACCTAAAGACAGGGAAATGTGAGATGGAATACCCCGATCAGGTTTATCGTTTTTCTGTGGGAGAGGATTGTATCTATGAAGTGCCTTTAACAGAAAAGACTAAGAAGGTTAATGTATATGACTTAAAAACAGCCACACTTAAAGAGACTATCGAGCTTCCTATGGGCACATCAGGTTCCATATGTATTAAAGCCGGACCAGCTGGAGATCTTTATGTGCTGGATATGACAGGTATTTTACATCTTCCTAAGGGGAGTAGCACATGGGAACAAGTGGTTGCACCAGAAGGAACTGTACTAGCTATGGGGGATGTTTGGCCGCTAGAGGTGTATATACAAAAGGATAGCTTTGTAGTTCTATTTACGGGTCAACAAAGAAGCTGCATAAGACGCTATTCGTATTCACCGGATGCTGAGGCAATAGGACAGCCAGAAGAATTAAATGTGTATATGTTATATAATAACTCCGAGTTAAGACAAGCTATGGCTCTTTATCAACAAGAACATCCTAATGTGAAGTTTAATGTGGAATTTGGTGAAGATCAAGCCAGTGATATCGGCTATGAAGAGATGGTTAAGAGGCTCAATACACGCCTATTAGCAGGAGAAGGGCCTGATTTAATGATGCTGGATTACTTACCTGTAGAGACTTATATTCAGAAAGGCCTATTAGAAGATTTAACAGATATTATAAAAGAGGTAGTAGAAAAAGATACCTTTAATAATAAAGTTTTAGAGACTTTTAAACAAGGTGATTGTTATTATGCCGTGCCTATGTTCTATAGAACACCTCTTCTATTAGGAAATGAAAAGATCTTAAATTCTGTGACCACGTTAGAGGAATTAGCCGCTTATAAGAAAGAGCACCCGAATGAAGTTTTATTGGATTTAACCACTGCCGAACTTTATATGCAGCTTGAAGAAAGTTGTTCTCCTAGTTGGTTTGATGAGAAGGGGAGCTTTAAGAAGGAGAGTTTTAAAGCATTCTTAGAAACTATTACAACTTTAACAGAGCATGAATTTAAGGAAGAGGAAAAAAGTAACTACTGTGGGCGCACAGATTTAGAAGAGACAAAGGGAAAAGAAGTATTAGATATGGCCTATAGAAATACAGAGCTTGTTATTTTAACACCCCGTTTACCAGTAGATATTTCATTAATACAAGGAGCATTTAAACAAAGAGGAGAAGGAACCATTAGAAATCTAGTAGGACAGAGTAAGGACTCTAGTTTTATGCCAAAGGGTATTCTTGGTGTAAATGCTAATAGCCAAAAGCAAGAGATTGCCAAGGAAATCATAAAAATAGCCTTAGGAGAAGAGATTCAATCTATTGGGAGTGTATGGGGGACTTCTGTTAATAATACAGGAGCAGAAAAGGTAAAAGAAGCTTGTGCCAATTGGGAAAACGAATTAAAGGATAATTCGGGCAGGAGGATTATGACAGAACTAAATTGTCAAGACCTTTATAATAAGTATGAGGCGTGCTTAGAAGCAGCAACGGTATCAGGTTATACGTCTACTATTAAGTGTCAGGGAGTAGTGCAAAGTGAAGCTATGAAGTATTGCGTGGGTACTCAAACATTAGAAGACACCCTTACCAATATAGAAAAAGCATTAAAATTACAAGGTAAATCTAGGTAAGGTAATGCAAAAGGTACAGCCGCCCCCTTCTGTATCCTCTAGGGAAAGCTTGCCGTGGTGAAGTTTGATAATCTCGTCAGCTATGCTTAGCCCCAGTCCATAATGAGATTTTTCATGCCTTGACTGATCAATACGATAGAAACGGTCGAAAATATATTTTTTATGTTCCGAGCTAATGCCAGGACCATGGTCAATCACTTGAATACAGGCACTTTGAGTAGAAAAAGCAAGAGAAAGGGTAATAGGGGTGCCTGAAGGTGTATAGGTAAAGGCGTTGTCTAGTAAAATAGTGAGGATCTGTTGGAGGCGGTCCTTGTCTGCAGAAATAGGTTCTACGGATTCTTCTGGTAAGACTAAAGAAAGAGGATGATTATTTTCCACAGAGTAACAATAAAAATGATCATAAAGCTCTAGTAAAAGTGTATCCAATTCTAAAGGCTCAGCTTTAAAAGACCAATTCGAAGAAGCATCTGCATTAGCTAGTAGAAGTAAGTCATGAACCAGTCTTCCCATATGCTTACATTCACTAGTAATAGCATCTATAAATACGTCAGGGTCTGTCACTTGAGGGAGCTTTAGGGCAGAGGAATTGGTTTGAATAACTGTAAGAGGAGTATTCAGCTCATGAGAAGCAGCGGCAATGAATTGTCGCTGCTTTTGTTGGCTTACCTCGATAGGAGCAATGGCTTTACCAGAAAACCACCAACTAAAATAGCAAAGACTAAGGGTACATAATAAAGTAAGCCCACCAAAAAAGAGCCTCATTTGGTTCATTTGGTTATTATCTATCTTCATGTCCTTAAGAATCATCACTTGAAAATAACTATCACGAATAGGCAGAATAGTGGTAGCTACTAGAAAGTGCTCCCCAAGAGGCGTATGAAATTCAAATGCTGTAATGGCAAAGGTATTAGAAGGAGCTCCTAGAGAAAAATCAACCGAATAGGCAGTAGTAGCTATCTCCTTGGCCTTTGCAACTAAAGCCTTACGAGGAGAGAGGCTTTGGTGGCTTCCCTTAAAAAGCAAGGGTATATTATTTTCTTCAATGGAGAGGATGATATGATTGGAAGCTTCCGTTTGAGCGAGCCATGTAGAATGAATCATATTAGAGCTTTGAAGGTAATAAGACACCGTGTTTAGGTTAGCTTGAAGTGAAGCTGAACTTCTTTCAAGGAGTTGGGCTTCACTTACTTTAAGTGCAGCAAGAGACATAAGGATGAGGACAGAAGTAGTGATCAGTGTGCAGATAAGCGTTAATCTACGCCTAAGCTTCGTTAGCATAAGGAACCTCCAGGCGGTAGCCAATGGCATGAATGGTTTTGATTTTTACTTCACTTCCAGCAGTAGAGAGGCGACGACGTAAAAAGTGAATATAGTTATCCAGGTTTCCATCTTCTACAGAAGAGTAAGGACCCCATACCTTAGAGAGAATCATACTTCGGGGTAGGATGTTATTAGGATTTCTAAAGAAAGCTTCGGCTAAGGCAGCTTCTCTTTTGGAGAGGGAACAAGAGAGCTTGGGGCCTGTTAATACGGAAGAAGACAGGTCCAGAGAAATATCAGCTAAAGTAAGGATATTTTGGTTTTCTATACGAGAGGGGCGTCTCGTTAAAGCACGAATTCGAGCCAAAAGCTCCCCCATTTCAAAAGGCTTAGGTAAATAGTCATCTGCCCCAGCATCTAAACCATGAATTTTATCGTTAAGAGTGGATAAAGCTGTAACCATAATGACAGGTGTATGGATACCCTCTTGACGAATTTTAGCCAGTAAGCTTAGACCATCTAAAGAGGGAAGGAGCCTGTCTAAAATAATAAGGTCATAGGAAGTATCCTGTATAAAGCTTAAGGCATCTTCCCCATCTCCTACAGAATCCACGCTATAACCTTCATTTTTTAAGTGTAAACAAATGGCATGACAAACATTAAGGTCATCCTCAACAAGTAAAAGGCGCATAATGACACCTCCCTATCAAAATAAAGTACAAGAATATTATACAATAATATACAAGAATATAAAATATTTTAAAAATAAAGTTTAATGTTTTCCATAGCTATTTCGTACTAAGTTGAAGCTTGTAATCTTGGAAGCTTATAGTGGCTACTTTTTTGAAACACTTGGTAAAGTAGTTAGGATCAGGAATTCCCACCTCTTGAGCGAGTTGATATGCCTTATAATTGGCACAATGTAAAAGTTCCATAGCCTTATGGATACGAACCTCTACTAAATATTCGCTAAAGGATTTATTGGTTACTTTTTTAAAGATGCGACTTAAGTAGCTAGAGTTGATATGAAAAAGCTGTGCAATGCGAGTTAATGTAATTTCTTGATCTGCATAATGGTTTTCTAAGTACTTAATGACTTGTAGCACAATATCATTTATTTGGTGACCATTGATATGATAGGCTAGGTTACAGAGCTCACTAATCAATTCAAGCATATAATCTTCCATATCTTTATAGCGCTTCATATCAATAAATTTTTTATAGGAAGGCTCAATAAAGGTAAGAGAAGAAGGTGGCATGCCATTTTGAAGGAGAGTTTTAGTTATTTTATCAAGGGTATTAATAAGGGTATATCTGAGATTGTTTAAGTCAGATAGATTTTGCTGTAAAAAGCTATGGAGTAAAGTTCTGATGTTTTTAAGGGCTTGATCTGTTGAGCCTGATTGAATAAGTAAGATAATCTGATTAAGGCGATCTTCATTAGAGAAGTCGTAAATGATACCTGTGTGAGTAAAAGGATGATTATAGACTACCGTTTCTCCTAATATATGACAAAGCTTAAGGGCGTTTTGTGCATCCTCATAACTGAGTTTAAGGTTTTCTAAAGAACTTGTAACAGTACCTACACCACAATGAACAACAGTATCCAAATTGTCTTGGAAGTAACTGGCGACATGCTCCGCTATTCGGGGCAGATAAGTGTGTTTCCCATTACATAAGATGGCAATATGCTGATGATAATCTAAAAAAACATAAAGAGGCTGCTCTAGGCCATAGGCTTTCTCAATGTAATCCATACAGTTATGAATGACAGCATTTTTATTCATGGAGACATCTTTATTGGGAGAAAACAAGAGATCAATCAGTGCAAACTGTAAGTTCTCATTGAGGTTTGGAGCAATATTATTTTTGCTTTGTAAATCCTTTAAAAGGTTAATATTAGTGAGGTTTCCTTGTAAGAGCTCATTTAAGCACTTGTCGCGAAGAGAAAAGACATTGTTTTGAACATAAGTGTAGGAGATTTCTAGTTCAATAAGTTTCTTTCTTTGGGCTCGAATTTCTTGAGATAGTTGCTTAAGAGTATCCGTAATAACAGTGGCATCAATGGGTTTTAAAATAAAATTATGAACGCCAATATTGATGGCTTCCTTGGCATAATTGAATTGGTCATGAGCAGTTATGATTACAACTTTAATATCTGTAAAGTCCTTCATAATCTGGGTGGCAAGGGTAAGACCACTCATGTAAGGCATTTCAATATCTGTTAATACAATATCAGGGTGTAAGTCTTCTATAAGGGCTAAAGCTTCAATGCCACTACTAGCATCACCTACGATTTCTAGGTTAAGCTCAGTCCAATTAATACATAGGCGAAGCAAGCTTTTGATATTTTCCTCATCATCTACTAGTATCACTTTAAGTGGTTGCATACACATTATAAGGCCTCCTTAAGGGGAATCTTGAGTAGGATAGTGGTTCCTTCAAAGGGACGACTGGTTATCTCATAGATATCCTCTGCTTCATAATAAATTTTAAGGCGTGCAATGGTGCCACGTAGTCCAAAACTCGAAGTATTGGAAGCTAGTGAATCTGCTTTTAAGTAATACATTTGCACCTCAGACATACCTAAGCCATCATCTGTAACTTCTATATAGAGCTTATGGTCTGAAATATAAGAAGTTATTCGGATAATGCCTGGTTCACCACTAGGCTTAATGCCGTGGTAAATACAATTTTCAATTAAAGGTTGAAGGGAATTTTTTAGAATGGGCAAAGTGAGTGTTTCAGGTGCTAAATCATAGGTATCGTTTAAAATGTCACCATATCTAAACTTTTGAAGAATCAGGTAGTTTTTAATAAGAAGTACCTCTTCTTCTAAAGAGTGAGTTTCCCTTCCTTTATTTAGGCTGGATTTATAAAATTGCCCTAGGGCAGTAATTCCGATATAAGCATCCTTACTCTTTTCACTAAGTATAAGATAGCCAATAGTATCTAATGTGTTATAGAGAAAATGGGGTTTAATTTGCTCATTGAGTATATCTAACTCATATTTTCTTTTCTGTTTTTCGGTTTGTATTTCATACTTAATCATTTTTTCAATGGCGTGAATCATTAAGTTATAGGTATTTTTAAGCTCACCAATTTCATCATTTCCTACAGGAATATTTACAGGATTGAAATGGCCTTTTTTAACACCCTGCATGCATGTAATAAGATTCTTAATAGGCTGAGTAACTAAATTGGCTGTAAAAAGGGAAGCGAACAAAAAGATAATAACAGTTGATCCGGCTAAAAGGATTAAAGTTCCCATAAAGGCATCCAATGTATTATTAAGTGCATTAAGTGAGGTGTAGCTTATGATTTTCCAATTATATTGAGGAAGGCTTGAGGAGAGGATGAAATACTTTTCTCCATCAATAAGCTCAATCCCTCCATTTCTATAAGCTTCATAAGGCTTAGACAAGACGATGGGCTTAGCCTTTTCATTTTTAATAATTGGATCATCATTTTCATCAATGAGAAAAAAGGAAGTACTATATTTGGAGCGAACTTCCTGGATAATAGGAGAAAAGAAGTTTTGAGAGATATTAATAACAAGTATGCCAATAGGGACCATATCATTAATATCATAAACGACACGCATAAGAGAAACATTATTTCTTCGTGTATTAGGAACAAGCGTATTCTTGGCGTTAATAGTAATGAGGTATTTACCCTTTAGTGCCATGACCTCGTCATACCAAGGAGCTGTATCAAGCTCATCTATGAAAGAATAAGTAACAGACTGAGAGGCGTTTATGCTTGTGCCATCAAAGCGATAAAGGTAAATAGAATCAATAAATGGAAAGGTTACATAGAGATTAGTTAGAACTTTAGTCGCATTTTTTGTAATAGAGATAGGTGTGATAGAGACTTTGAAGTAATTATTTATACTAGGGTCAGAGATAATAAGCTTAGACATATTGTTAATGGTTTCAATATTGGTATCTATACTGGATTTCATGAGGTCAATGGATTGATAAGAGCTTTGTTTAAGTTGGGTGATACGTTGCTTACTAAAGGCACGGGTATAAAGTAAACTAGCAGCAATAGCATAGATAAAGATAAACACTGTAAATATAAATATAATCTTAAACTTGATAGATAAGTTAAGAAAAAAATGCTTGAATCTTCCTTTAAAAATGGGGAGAGAAGCCATAAATCCTCCTTCAAAATGCATAAAGTTACTCTTAGTCATGCTAGAGTAAAAATATTTAAAAAATTAATATTATTTGTTATATATATAATATTATAATAAAATATAAATATAAGAAAGTAAATAATATACAAAATAAAAGTAATATATCTACGTTTATACTATCTATAATACACAATATACTTATAAGTAGGTAATAAATAGTTATTTATATAGGAGGAGAAGACATGAAGTCAAAATTTATGAAGGGGTTAGCTGTAGTATTAGGACTTACCATGATGATGACCACAGTGGGATGTGGTGGTAGTAAGTCACAACCAGCAACCGAAGCACCAGCTAAAGAGGAAGCAGCTCCAGCTAAGGAAGGAGCAGAACCAGCTAAAGAAGAAGCGGCAGCTAGTGAAGAGGAAGTGACATTAACCTTCTGGCACATTTGGGGGGCTGAAACAGATGCATCCTACAAACCAATACAAAAAGTTTTAGCTGATTTTGCAAAAGATTATCCTAATATTAAGATTAAAGTAGATACTACAGAAAATGAAGCTTATAAAACAAAAATTAGAGCAGCTGCAGCAGCTAATGAGCTTCCAGATTTATTCTCATCTTGGGGTGGTGGCTTCTCTAAACCATTTGTTGAAGCAGGCCGAGTACTTCCTCTTGACGAATACTTAGAAGATGGAACAAAAGACAAATTAGTAGGTGGCGCTCTTGCTAATGTTACCTATGATGGAAACGTTTATGGTTTGACCTTTGGATTATCTTGTGGCGCTTTGTTCCTAAATGAAGAACTCTTTAAGCAAAACAATATTAAAATCCCAGAAACTTATAGTGAATTAATCACAGCTGTTAAAGCGTTTAAAGAAAAAGGTATCACACCTATGGCAGTATCTGGTAAAGATATTTGGACAATTGCTATGTACTTTGATGCTATGGCATTAAAAGCAGCAGGTAATGATGCTATTATCAATACTGTTGGTGCGAAACAAGCCAGCTTTAAAGATGATCCTGCTTTCTTAGATGCAGCTAAAAAAATGGCTGAACTCGTAGAACTTGGAGCCTTCCCAGAAGGAGCAGCAGGTCTTACAAAGGATGAATCAGATATTGACTTCGTACTTGGTAAAATCCCAATGCTCTTCAATGGTAGTTGGACAGCAGGTACAGTTTATAGAGAAGATTCACAAATCAAAGACAAAATTGTTGTAAGAGGTTTCCCAGTATTTGAAAATGGTAAAGGAAATAAGAATCAATTTACGGGTGGTGCAGTAGATACCATCATGATTAATGCAGATACAAAACACAAAGAAGCTGCAATATTATTCCAAAAATATTTCTGTGAACACATGGCAAGTGAAGCTTATCTTGCAGGTGCTTACTTACCAGCTTGGAAGGTTGAAGTAGATGAAAGTAATATCAATCCAGTGACTGTTCAACTTGCAGAACTTACAAGTGAAGCTGAAGGCTTTACACTTTGGTGGGATACTTTACTTGAAGGCAATGATACACAAGTTTACTTAAATTCACTTCAAGAACTTTTCTTAAAGAGCATTACACCAGAAGAATTTGTCGATCGACTTGAATCAACCCACTAATAATAGGAAAAGCAATGAGGTAATCAAGTAATTAATAAAGGATGGTGGTCACTTATAAGAGTGGCTATCATCCTTAAACTATAAAAATAAATACAACGAGGTGACGCGCATGGAAAAAGTTTGGGGAGATAAAAAAGCCATTATATTTTTTCTTTTTCCTTCTTTTATAATATTAGCATTGATTATTATTGCACCTATTGCTATGTCTTCCTATTATAGTTTGTTGGATTGGGATGGCTTTGGCAAAGGAGAATTTATAGCATTAGAAAATTATATTGATTTATTTAAAGATAAAGCTTTTGTTAAATCCGTTGTCAATTCACTTATATTTGCGTTTACTTCCGTTATGATTCAATTGCCAATTTCTTTATTCTTGGCACTTTTAATATCTAAGGGTGTAAAATTTGAGAGATTTTTTGTAACAGTATACTTCTTACCTGTTATCATGGCTACAGTAGTAATCGGACAACTTTGGATGAAGATTTATCATCCAGAATATGGCCTTTTAAATACCTTTTTAAGAGCAGTAGGCTTAGATGATTTAACAAGAGAATGGTTAGGAAGCCCCAAAACAGCACTTGGGGCCAGTGTTGTACCTGTTTTGTGGCAATACATAGGTTATCATATGCTTTTAATGTATGCAGGTATAAAATCCATATCTACTGATGTATTTGAAGCGGCAAAAATAGATGGGGCTTCTTGGGGTAAAACCTGTTTTCATATTACCATTCCCATGTTAAAACCTATTCTTAAAGTATGTGTTACCTTTGCAGTAGTTGGTGCACTGAAGGTATTTGACTTAGTATTCGTTCTTACAAGAGGGGGCCCAGCAAGAGCCAGTGAGGTAACTAGTACACTTATGGTTGAAACCATATTTAAGAGCAATCGATATGGTTACGGAAGTGCCATGGCTATCTTTGTTGTTATAGAATGTCTAGTACTTTACTTTATTATTGGTAGGATATTTAAGGAGGAGGAATAGTATGAAAGAAAAACTTGTAGCTTCAACAAATACGCCTTCTCAAAGTAAGCTTAAAAAAATCTATACATCGCCTAAAAATAGAGTGATTTCAGGTATAACCTATCTCTTCTTGTTCATATGGGCAGCTATACAGATTTTCCCTCTCTATTGGCTCTTTGCCTTTTCTTTAAAGGAGAATACGGAGATTTTTGCAGGAAATATTGTAGGTTTACCAACAAAATGGCTTTGGGTGAATTATTCAAAAGCACTTGTAAATGGGCACGTAGCAAAATATTTTATAAATAGTGTGATTGTTACAGGAACTACTATTTTCATTACAGTTATCGTATCTTTAATGGCTACTTATGCGTTAACCCGTATGGTCTTTAAAATTAAAAAGCCTATGAATACCTTTTACATGATAGGTCTTACAGTACCTATTCATTCTGCTTTGCTACCTGTTTTCATTATGCTTAGGAGTTTTAAAATGGTTAATTCCTATTGGGCATTAATCTTGCCTTATGTAGCCTTTGCCATTCCTATGGCAGTTATGATCTTTTCAGGCTTTATAGCCTCTATACCTATAGATTTAGAGGAAGCTGCCTGCTTGGATGGGTGCAATATTTATCAAGTATTTTTTGAGATTATAGTACCGCTTATGAAGCCAGCAGGAGCAACAGTAGCTATATTTACTTTCTTACAAGCATGGAATGAACTCATGTTTGCTGTTGTATTCATTAATGATGCAAAATATAGGACATTAACAGTAGGTATTCAAGCTCTATCCGGTCAATATACCATTGACTGGGGAGCTATAGGAGCAGGGCTAGTGGTTGCCACTATTCCAACGCTTATTGTCTATATCTTTATGAGTAAAAAGGTACAAGATAGTTTAGTAGTAGGAGCTGTTAAAGGTTAATAGATAAGCTATAACAATACAATAAAAAGGATAAAAGGTGTTGTCCCATAGCAGTATTTTTGCTTAGGACAACACCTTTTATTGGTTTAACGCGAGCTATAATAAAAGTCAATAGTATGTAATGTATAGAGTTACTCAAATAGGGGCACTAGTTGAATTTTGAGTAGGTTTCTTGAAGACTATTAATATTAGAAGTAAGAGAGTCAACCATCTTATGAATTTCTGAAGCCTCTTCGGTCTGTTGCATACTTGCAGCCGTAACTTCTTCTGCGATAGTAGCTTGTTGCTCAACGATGGTTGTAATTTCTTGAATACGGGAGAGAAGGTCTTCTTTTTGCTCGAAGACAGTATCTAAGGTACTATAGGTGGAATGGATTTCATCATCAATAGCTTGCATATGGGTATTAATTTCTTCAAAGGTACGAATAACCTTATTGACAATAGGTGCTTGAGCATTAAAGAATGCAACGGCTTTATCTACTTCAGACAAGGTAGTTTCTTTTTGAGAATTAATTTTAACCAGAATAGAATCAATGGTAGAAATAGCTTCTTGGGTTTGAGTAGAAAGATTTCTAATATCCTTGGCGACTACCCCGAATCCTTTTCCGGCCTCACCCGCTCGAGCAGCTTCAATAGCAGCATTAAGGGAGAGTAGGTTCGTTTGACTATTAATATACTTAATAATATTTAGGATATTATTAATTTGATTAATTTCTAAACTTAAGGTTTGAATTTCATGATTGATTTGCAAACTAATATTTAAAGTAGATTCAGACTGAGAAGAAAGAAAGTCTAGATTCTTATTTGCATTTGTACTAATTGTAATAGTAGAGGAAGAAGAAGCTTGAATATTTTTCATTTGGTCCATCACAGTATTGATATTTTCGGAGAGAAGGTCAATTTTTGCTAAAGATTCTTCCACTTGAGCGGTGCAATTTTGAGCTCCTTCTGCCACAAGATGTATAGAACGTTCCACTTCTTTAGCAGTAGAGGCCGTATGTTCAGCCACATTATTTAGGTCAATGGAATGATTTTTAAGTAAGTTAGTTGTAGTTTTTGCTTGAGAAATAAGGGTTTTAAGGGAGTGAAGTAAACTTATAAAGCCTTGCAAAAGCAAATTTGTTTCAGCATTTGAAGGAATAACTTGTTTTTGCAAAACCTCTTCAGACTCTAGATTTCCCTCCTGCATTTTTTGCATAGAAGTAACAATAGTTTTGATGGGATGCACAAGCTTCTTAGAAAAAGCAAAGCTTATAGCTAGACTTATAAAGAGTACTAAAACAAGTAAAAGGGCAATAAGCTGGAGAGCCTTTGTATAGGTACTTTTTAGAATAGATAAAGGGGCATCGATAATAATTGACCAGTCATTACCGAGCTTGGCCATACTTGTTAAGTGAGTCCTGTTTGCAAAAATGGAAGGGTTTTCCATGAGTGAATCTAACAAGGGAATATAGTCAGGATTAAGCTCCAAGGCATTGGTGCCTATTAAGTTAGGAGTATCTGACAAAATGATATGACCCTCCGTATCACAAATCATAATAGGAATAGATTGGATAGTAGCTAGGTTAATCAGTTCAGTGAAAACCTGTGTATCTAATTCACAGACAATAGCACAATGGGCTGCTCCTTGTGGTTTGATTATAGCGTAAATAGATGGCGTATTATAATCAGTAGAACCATAACAGATAAAAGTGCTAGGGGCTAGATTGGTAATTTCGGCCTTAAAATCCTCTTTTTGCAAGAGATTTTCAAAGTTTGTAGAATCTATGAGAGTTGTATAGACAATGCTGTTGTTATTTAAGAGAGAGATGTTTTTTATGATGTTATAGTTGGAAGTGACGTTGGTTGACTTATTATTAAGATAAATTTTAAGAGAAGTTTTTTCTTCAGGAGAAAGAGAGTCATATTGGCTAGTATATTGGATAATAGACGGATCAACAGATAAGCCCGCCATAACAATTTTAGTATTATTTACAAAGTAATCTATATTGTATAGGAGCTGGTCTATAATTTTCTCAGAATAGGTGGTTAGGGTGTTTTCTAGAGTGGTGTTAGCCGTTTGAGTACTGATGGTTGTAAGTAAAACACAAGGTAAGATACTTAGAGCAAGGAAAATAGTAATAAGCTGATTAAATAGCTTACTTTTTGATGGGGTAGTGACTAATTTTGACATAAATATAAGATACCTCCTAGATAAATGTGATAAACTATTGATGAATAAGTAGTAAAAAATTAGTATTATTTTATGTTTTTATAAAAGTAGCATAACACAATTAATAAAAATGCGCTATATTTTAATAAATAATTTTAATAAATTTATTAAAAACTATAGATATATCAATCAGACATTAGAGTAGGTTCTTCTAATCTGCCATAAGTTTTGGCCAATGAGTGGCAAACTTTAATTGTAAAATATATGAAGAAAGTGTAATGAAATGAAGAGAAGAACGCGAGTATTAATTGAAATAATTTAATAAATAATATAATATAGAGATTAGGATATTTAATTTTTTAGATAAAGGTAAAAAGATTATTAAAGTAAGACTTATTAAGGGTAATGTAGAGTAAAAGACAATATTCGAAATGGAAGATGAGTGATAGAGATGACGATTAAAGAGATTGCGGAAATAGCAGGGGTTTCACAATCAACAGTATCCTTAGCATTGAATAATAAAGGAGCTGTAAAAGAAGATACCAAAAAGTTGATCTGGGAGATAGCTAGCAAGTATGGGTATGCCGTAAGTAAAAAGAATAGTGAAGTGAGAAGAAATATTTTACTTATAAAATACATAAACAGTGGCATAGCCTTTGAACAAAATGGCGATTTTATAGCACGGATTATTGATGCAATTGAAGGGGCTAGCAGTGAAAGAAAGTATAATATTATTATTAAAAATATCGCTGCAGACCAATGGGAAAAAGAAATAATAAGCATTAATTTCGAAGAGTATTCAGGGATGATCTTTCTTGCCACTGAAGCTCAAGATAGTACATTTAAAGAGCTACAAGCACTTCAGATTCCTATAGTTGTTTTGGATAATATGTTTGAAAATGTAGATATTGATGCTGTAGTGATGGATAACTATGGTGGCATCCGAATGGCCATACAGTATTTATATCAATTAGGACATAGGAACATAGGCTATATTGATAGTCGCATTAAATTTACAAATACAGTACAAAGGCTAAATGGTTTCAAAAGAGCCATGGATGAATTAGGATTAAGATATGAAGATCACAGTATTGTTGAGGTGATGCCAACTTTAGATAGGGCTTATCAAGAGATGCTGATGGAACTACAAACAAAGAGGTCATTGCCTACAGCCTATATTGCAGGAAATGATACCATGGCCATTGGAGCAGTAAAAGCATTTAGGGAATTAGGGATTAGGGTTCCGGAAGAGCTATCTATTATTGGCTTTGATGATATTCCATTTTGTATGATGCTAGACCATACATTAACCACCATACGTGTGAACAAAGAAATATTAGGAGAGTATGCAGTAAAATTGCTTGATGAAAAAATAAATACTTATTCCGATGAGACAGTAAAGATTATATTAAGGCCTAAGCTAGTAGTAAGACAGAGTACAGGAATCAAAAATCCTATACTTGATTAGAGATTTATAGAATATAGAAAAAGTCTGTAATGAAATAACCTTTAGGTGATTTTGTTACAGACTTTTTTTGTTTTTAAAATTATTATTAAAATATTATAAAATAGTACTAAAATAATAGGCTCTATAAATTAAGTGCTTTTAAAGTCGAATGAAAGGGAATGGCGCTATTACTAGTAAAAATCAACATGGAATATCATTATATGATAGTATTTATATAAAAATTTATCATAAAAATAAAAATAAAATTAAAAAAGTACTTGATTTTTAATAAAAAAACATTAAAATATATTTATACAATATAGTTAAGAATAAGAAAATACAGAAAATGGAATGATGCGAATGACCTTAAAAGACATAGCGGAAAGAGTTGGAGTTTCACCAGCAACAGTATCTTTGGCGTTGAATAATAAGCCAGGGGTGAGTGAGCAAACAAGACAAGTCATTATGGATTTAGCACAACAAAGTGGTTATTCAAAGAAGTTTAATAAAAAGAGTATTATGTTCATTAAATACATAGGTGATGGAGCAGCAGTGGAACATAATGGCGATTTTGTAGCCCGTATTATTGATGCCATAGAAGAGACAGCTAGTCGGATGGGGTATGCATTGGTAATTAAAAACATACAATCAGGTGAACTAGAAAGAGAAATACGTGCTTTATGTTTTGACGAGGTAGTAGGTACCATTTTAATGGCTACAGAGGTAGAAGACATTCAAGGGACATTATTAGAAAGCATACCTGTTCCTTTGGTAGCAGTAGACAATATGTTTGAGACCAATGATATAGATAGTGTAGTAATGGATAATTATGGAGGGATTTACTCCGCAGTAGAGCATCTTTATAAGTTGGGACATAGAGAAATAGGCTACATAGATAGTACCATACGCTTTTCTAACTTTGATCAACGAAGAAAAGGGTTCTATAGGGCCTTAGAAAAGTTCGACCTTAAAGTAGATGAAAAGTATATGTATTATATACAAGCAAACTTACAAGGGGCCTATTGCGATATGCAAGAAAGTCTTAAGGAGAATCGCATGTTACCTACAGCCTTTGTAGCAGCCAATGATACGGTAGCAATAGGTGCAATTAAGGCCTTAAAAGAAAAGGGGATAGACATTCCCAATCAAATCTCTTTTGTTGGGTTTGATGATATACCATTTTGTAGGGTGCTTGAAAAAAATCTAACGACTATGAATGTAGACAAAGAGCAATTAGGAGAAGAGGCAGTCAAGCTATTAGATAGAAAAATAACCAATGAAACAAGAGGCTCCATTAAGATTTTAACACGTACTAAACTTATGGTAAGAGAAAGTACACAGGTTTTACAGAGGTAATATCTAGATGGTATATGAGGAGTGTTGTATGTACATCTAGTTATTATATACATGTATAGTAAATGACTACTATTAAATAATGGGAGGGTATTTATGAAAAGAAAATTTTTATCAACATTTACAATGGCCACTTTAGCTGCAACACTTTTAGTAGGCTGTGGAGGACAAGCTGCAAGTAGTGGTGATTCATCTCAGCAAAAGCCAGCTCAACAAGAAGCAGCAGCTGAAACAAAAACGGAAGATAATACTTCTAAACCTAAAATTGCAGTTATTAGAAATCTACCATCAGATGACCATACTAAACAATTCCTTGAAGGGTGTGTAACCGAAGGAACTGCATTAGGTTATCAAGTAGATACTTATATTTCTAATGGTGATGATGCTAAGATGCAAGAGCTTGTAGCACAACAAATTCAAAAAGATTATGTAGGTTTAATTATTTCTCATGGTAAAGCAGAGTATTCTACAGAAATGCTACAACCAGCCTTGGATAAGGGAATGAAAGTAAGCTGCTTTGATACAGCCTTTAAAGATGGTGTTGTTCCAGCAGGGATTACATCAACTGCACAAGATGACCAAGCTTTAGCTAAATTATCATTAGATGAAATTGTTGCTAGTTCTAAAAACAAACCAGCTCGAGTTATTAAAGTATGGTATGGCCCTGGAGTACCTCCACTTGATCGTCGTGATATTATTTACAAACAATATGAAGAAGAGGGCAAAATTGAGACAGTAGAATTTGTAGGACCATCTACACTTGATGATGTACAAGGGGAAGTATCTTCACGTGTTGCCGCTATTTTACCAAAGCATCCAGAAGGAACAGTAGATGCAGTATGGGGTTCATGGGATGAGCTTGCCAAGGCAGCTAATACAGCTATTAAAGAAGCAGGTCGTAAAGATATCAACTTAGTATCTATTGATATTTCTAACCAAGACATCAACTTAATGATGGAAGAAGGAAGCGTTTGGACAGCTACTGCAGCTGTTGACCCAAGAGTTATTGGAACCATTAATATGAGATTACTTGCTAAAAAAATTAAAGGAGAAGAAACCCCAGAAACCTTTGACTTAGCTGCAAACCTTATTAAGAGAAGTGACTTAAAGGCAGACACAGTTATGGATACATTAAAAGAAGTTATTCCAGGTTGGGGTGAATCAGATGCATTCAACGAAAGTTGGATGGAGGAACTTAGAAGCCAAAATAAATAATTGAGTATAACAAAGAGCTAAATAAATAATTTAATAAAAGTTCAAACAGTATAAGTAATAGAAAGGTTTACACTCCACCTTTCTATTACTTTACAATAAAGACCCAAAATAGTTGTTTTGATGAGGGATGTGATAGCATGGAATATAAAAAGCGGACAAAGTTAACGATGAAAGATATATCAATTGAGTTTCCTGGAGTTAAAGCATTATCAAATGTAAATTTTGAGATGGAAAGTGGTAGAATACATGCCTTAATTGGTGCAAATGGAGCAGGAAAATCTACTCTTATGAAGGTGCTATCAGGAGTTAACTCCCATTATAAAGGTGAAGTATTTATTGATGGACAAAAAGTAGAACTACGTTCAACCAAAGAAGCCAAAAACAGAGGAATAGAAATAGTTTATCAAGAGGTGGATACAGCTCTTGTTCCTTATTTAAGTGTGGCAGAAAACATTATGCTTAATACGTTAGTTAATAGTATGGGAAAGAAACAGTTTGTCAACTGGTCGACAGTGAATACGAGGGCTCAAGAAGTTTTAAAAAGATTTAACTTAAGTATGGATGTGAAAATGCGCGTAAGTGAGCTTTCATTGGCTGAGAAGCAAATGGTACTTATTGCAAGAGCCATGGTAGAGAAATGTCGATTTCTTATTTTAGATGAACCTACGGCGCCTCTTAGTAATACAGAAACAACGGAATTATTTAGAATCGTAAGGGATTTAGCAACGAATCATGATGTAGGTGTTATTTTTATATCCCACCGTTTAAACGAGCTTTTTGAAATATGTGAGAGTATAACCATTATGAAGGATGGACAAGTTGTAACAGATATGCCTATAACAAGTGAGCTTACAACGAAACAGGTAGTAGAACTCATGTTAGGACGTAAATTTGATGAATCTTATCCTAAAAAGCAGGTGGACATAGGAGAAGTTATGCTGGAGGTAAAGGATTTATCGGAGAAAGAGGGAGCTATTAAAAACGTAAGTCTTCATATTAAAAAGGGAGAGATCGTAGGAATATCTGGACTTGTAGGAGCAGGTAAGACAGAGCTTTGCAAGACATTATTTGGTGCAATGAAACAAAGTAGTGGAGAGGTTAAACTTCATGGAAAGGCCCTTAAAATAACGAACCCCCATTTAGCAGTGAAGCAAGGACTTGCCTTAGTACCTGAAGAAAGAAGAAAAGAAGGGATATTGGTAGGAGACCCTGTATATGCTAATCTTTCTGCCACTTCTCTTAAAAAATATACGAATAAATTTAGCTTTGTGAGTAAACTACGTGAGAAGCAAGCTGCACGTCAAATCATTAAAGATTTAGGAATAAAAACACCTTCAGAGCATCAGCTTGTTAAACTGCTATCCGGAGGCAACCAGCAAAAGGTAGCTGTAGGTAAATGGCTAGTATCCGATGCAGAAGTTTACATATTTGATGAACCTACAAAAGGAGTAGATGTAGGGGCCAAACAAGATATCTTTGAACTTATTGGGCGATTAGTTGAAATGGGAAAAGGTGTGATTTATGCTTCTTGTGAATTTAGTGAAATTCTAGGGATAGCAGACCGAACCTATGTCATGTATGATGGTCAAATTGTAAAAGAACTTACAGTTTCACAAACCAATGAGCAAGAACTTCTTTATTATTCGACAGGAGGACATTAAAGATGGAAGTTAATTTAAGTGAAAAACACCAAAAAAAATCTTTTTCATTTCTAAGCTTTTTAAGTACATGGGGAACGGTGTTGGCAATTGTTTTACTGGTAGTATTGTTTTCCATATTGATGCCTAAAACCTTTATGACAACAAGTAATATGATTACGATTTTGCGTAGTATTTCTATTGTAACGGTCATAGCTATAGGGGTAACCATCTCCCTCACCGTTAATGGATTCGACCTTTCAGTAGGGTCAACAGCTACCTTTGCAGATGCTTTAATTATGACTATGTTTATTTGGCATGGGATGTCAACAATTCCTTCTCTTTTATTGGCATTAGTTGTAGCTATATCTGTGGCAGTAGTGAATTCTTTGCTTATTGTAAAGTTTAAAATCCCTGATACATTGGCAACACTGGCATCCATGTTTATTTTCCAAGGTGTGGCTATGACTTATGCAGGGGGTGGTTCAGTATCCCAAAACATGACAAAGCTAGATGGAACACTTACAACAGGCAAGGTACCAGAGCTTTTCTCAAAGATTGGACAAGCACCATGGATTATTATTATTATGCTCGTTGTTGTCATTGGTGTACATATTTTCCTTACTTATACAAAACATGGGCGTTATCTTTACACGGTAGGAGGAAATTTAGAGGCAGCTCGACTTTCTGGTATTCCAGTTAATCGTTATAGGGCATTAGCCTATTTCTTATCTACACTCTTTGCAGCACTTGGCGGTATTATGATTGCGGCGCGAGTAGGTTCTGCGCAAGCTAATGCAGGAGCAGGGTATTTGATGCCAGCAGTAGCTGCAGCTTATATTGGTTTTTCCTTTGCAGGAGCAGGCAAACCCAATGCAGTAGGAACCCTAGTAGGGGCCTTATTAGTTGGTTTACTTGAAAATGGTCTTATTATGCTTTCTGTACCTTATTATTCACTTGATATTGTTAAAGGTATTGTACTGGCAGTTGCTCTAGCAAGTACCTATTTTAGAAAACGGAACTAAAGAGCTACTAAAATATAATTCAAAGAAAAAGGAGATGGGGAAGATGTCAAGGTTTACAAGCTACTTTTTAATGAACACAGAAGATGTTAAAGAGTATGTGAAAGAAAAACTGGATCTTTTTAATGGGGAGGCTGTATTAGAGGCTAAAGAAATAGGTGATGGGAACCTGAACTATGTTTTTCGCATATGGGAGGAAGCTACAGGAAAATCTGTTATTGTGAAGCAGTCTAACGAATCTCTACGTATATCAGAAGAGATGAAAATATCTACAGATCGCACACGTATCGAAGCAGAGATATTAACGACTCAAGCTAAATTAGCAGAAGGCTTTGTGCCCCAGGTTTATTTATATGACCCGATCATGTGTACTTGTGCAATGGAGGACTTATCTGACCATACCATTATGCGTACAGCGTTAATGAAACATGAAACATTTCCACTTTTTGCAGATCATATTTCCACCTTTATGATCAACACCCTCTTTTTAACAACAGATGTTTGTGTAGAACATAAAGAGAAGAAAGAAAAAGTAAAGAGCTTCATCAATCCTGAGCTATGTGAGATTTCAGAGGAGCTTGTTTATACAGAGCCTTTTAATGATATGAGGCATAGAAACAATGTATTTCCACCTATAGCTGATTTTGTACGCAAGGAACTATACGAGGATACAGCACTTCATTTAGAGGTTGCCAAATGTAAGTTTGATTTTATGAACAACGCCCAATCCCTTATACATGGGGACCTACATACAGGCTCCATTTTTGTAAGAAAAGATTCTACCAAAGTATTTGACCCTGAGTTTGCCTTTTATGGTCCTATGGGTTATGACATTGGAAACGTAGTGGCCAATATGTATTTTGCTTGGTGTAATGGGAAGGCCACTATTGAAGAGGCTGAAGAAAAAGAAGGCTATATCGGTTGGATTGAAGAATGTGTTTCCGATACTATTGACTTGTTTATTGAGAAATACAATAAGGCTTTTGATAGCCATGTTAAGGATGTTATGGCCAAAACCCCTGGTTTTAAAGAATGGTACTTAAGTACGATTTTAAGGGATACAGCGGCTGTAGCAGGACTAGAAATGATTAGAAGAATAGTGGGAATGGCAAATGTAAAGGACATTACCACCATATTAGATCCAGACAAACGTGCACAAGCAGAAAAGATATGTATCCTTACAGCTAAGAAGTTCATTATGCAGCGTGAAGACTATAAATCAGGTAAGGATTTTGTAAATACATTAAAACAAGTAGCAGCACAGATACAGTAGAAGGGAGTAACAACTGATGGAAGAAAAAAATATTATGAGTTATGAGACAGTAAGCTTAGATGATAAAGACAGTGCCTTAGTGATTATTGATCAAACCCGTTTGCCTTATGAAACCAACCTATTGCATTTACACACACAAAAGGAAATTTGGAATGCTATTTATAAGTTAGAGGTAAGAGGGGCACCAGCCATTGGTGTAGCTGCAGGCTTTGGCATTTATTTAGCAGCTAAAGAGATTCAAACAGAGGATTATGAGACTTTTTATAAGGAATTCAAGGCAGCTAAAGAGTATTTAGATTCTGCAAGACCAACAGCTGTGAATTTATCTTGGGCACTGAATCGTATGGAGCAGGTAGTCCTTACTAATAAAGAGAAGAGTGTAGCAGAAATCAAGGAACTTTTACATAAAGAGTCCGTTAACATTAAAGAAGAAGATACATGGGTATGTAAGACAATTGGTGAATATGGATTATCTTTAGTTAAGCCAGGAGATGGACTCTTGACCCACTGTAATGCCGGCCAGTTAGCCACTTCAAAATATGGAACAGCTACTGCACCTATGTATTTAGGACACGAAAAGGGTTATAACTTTAAGATTTTTGCAGATGAAACAAGGCCCCTTCTTCAAGGAGCCAGATTAACAGCCTATGAATTACATGAATCAGGGCTAGATGTTACCTTGATTTGTGATAATATGGCGTCAAATGTTATGAAACAAGGCTGGGTACAAGCTGTATTTGTAGGCTGTGACCGAGTAGCAGCTAATGGAGATACAGCCAATAAGATTGGGACTTCAGGTGTAGGTATTTTAGCCAAGCATTATGGTATTCCTATGTATATCTGTGCACCTACTTCTACTATTGATTTAAGCTGTAAAACAGGAGATAACATTCATATTGAGTTACGTCCAGGAGAAGAGATTACAGAGATGTGGTACAAAGAGAGAATGGCACCTAAAGGTGTGAAAACCTATAATCCATGCTTTGATGTAACAGACCATGACTGTATTACAGCCATTATTACGGAGTATGGCATTGCCTATCCTCCTTTTGAAGAATCTCTTAAAGCCATATTTGAAAAGAAGGCAGCTGCTCAAAAGAAATAAGGCTGGAAGGAGAATAGTTTATGACAAGCTATAATAATTTTAGATATCCGTCAGATTATGAAGCCAAAAAAGCCATTCTTGAGGTAGGAAAAAGAATGTATGAGAGAGGCTTTGTGGCTTCCAATGATGGAAATATTAGTTGCAAGGTAAGTGATAGTACCCTATGGACGACACCAACAGGTGTATCCAAGGGGTATATGACTCCAGATATGCTTGTAAAGGTTAACTTAGATGGAAAAGTTCTTATGGGAAAGAGTAGGCCTTCATCAGAGCTGAAGATGCATTTAAGAGTTTATCGAGAAAATGAAGAGGTTATGGCAGTTACACATGCCCATCCCCCTATTGCAACCTCTTTTGCTATCGCAGGAATCAGTTTAGACAGAGCTATTTTACCAGAAGCAGTTGTTAACTTAGGTTCTGTACCTATTGCTCATTATGCTACTCCTGGCTCTGTTGAAGTGCCCAACTCTATTGCCCCCTATTGTAAAGAATATAACGCTGTTCTTTTAGCTAATCATGGTGCTCTTTCTTGGGGCAAGGATGTATTAGAGGCTTATCATCGTTTAGAATCCTTAGAATATTATGCAACGGTACTGATGTATACAGGCCGCATCATAGGAAATGCTAACGAACTCAGCTGTAAGCAAGTAAGTGAACTCATTGATATTAGAGAAAAGCTAGGTATTACATCAGGAGGGGTTCCACCTTGCGCAGTTGAAGCCAGTAATACACAAGATGTGATCAGGACCCAGGGTCCAATATATGCTATGGCTCAGAGTGGAAGAGAAAAAGGTCAGGAAAGTGTAAGTCAACCCACCTATGTGGATTCAAACTGTGGTTGCTCTATTTCTATAAGGTCGGAACAACCTGCCCAATCGGGTATAGAAAGCAATAAAAAGCAGTTAATTGAAGAGCTTACAAGACAAATAACCGACAAGGTGTTGGAAAGTTTAAAGAGGTGACAGTATGGAAATCAATGCACAAGACGTTGAGCATATTGTTCAGCAAGTCTTAAATACTATATTGCCTAAGCAAGAGGAAGAGTCAGCCAAGGGACCAGGTATTGTAAAAACCTATAGACCAGGTCAAGGAAGCGAAGAACTTCCAGGAGCAAAGGAAATAATGAGTAAAAAAGGAGATTATGGTGTATTTGAGCAGATGGAGGATGCCATTGAAGCAGCCTATGAAGCTCAAAAAATCTATACCCGTAAGTTCCAACTCAGTGATAGAGAAAGATTGATTCAAAATATACGTAAGGTGACAAAAGAAAATGTTGGTACCTTAGCACAAATGGCAAGAGAGGAAACGGGGCTAGGTCGAGTAGAGGATAAAGTAGCTAAAAACCTTTTGATTATCAATAAAACCCCTGGAACAGAATGTCTAGATACAAAAGCTCTATCTGGTGAGGCTGGCCTGACTATAATAGAGCACGCGCCCTATGGTGTCATAGGAGCCATTACCCCCACCACCAATCCAACCTCTACGATTATTAACAATGTAATATCTATGATAGCAGGAGGTAATTCGGTTGTATTTAATGTCCATCCTTCTGCCAAGAAGTGTTGTGCCTATACCCTTCAATTGATTAATAAAGCCATTGAAGAAGTAGGAGGCCCTAAAAACCTAGCCACAATGGTAAAAAATCCTACAATGGATACTGTAAAAGAGCTGAGCAGTCACCCTAAAGTACGATTAATGGTAGGGACAGGGGGAATGCCAATGGTACGCGCCCTATTGCAATCAGGAAAGAAGGTAATAGGTGCTGGAGCCGGTAACCCACCTGTTATAGTGGATGAGACAGCAGATATCAAAAGAGCAGCAGAACAAATCTACAAAGGGGCATCCTTTGATAATAATCTCCTTTGTCTCGCTGAAAAAGAAGTGTTTGTTGTAGAAAGTGTAGCCACAGATCTTATTTATCACATGATTAATGAAGGGGCTTTCCTCCTTACGAATGCTCAGCTTAGTCAGATTATGGAGCTTGTACTTACTTATGAGGATACGCCTCGGGGACGAGAGTATCATGTTAATAAAAAGTGGGTAGGACAAGATGCTAGTAAGATGCTAGAAGCTATTGGCATACAAGGAAAAGAGAATTGTAGATTGTTAATTTGTGAAGTAGAGGCGACCCATCCCTTTGTTTTAATCGAACAATTGATGCCTGTTTTGCCTATTGTAAAGTGCAAGAATTTAGATGAAGCCATCGCCCATGCTCTAGTTGCTGAACATGGCAATCGTCATACAGCTTCTATGTTCTCAAAAAATGTAGAAAACCTTACCCGTTTTGCTAGAGAAATCGAAACAACCATCTTTGTAAAAAATGCAGCTACCTTAGCAGGAGTAGGCTTTAATGGCGAAGGGCATACAACCATGACCATAGCAGGACCTACAGGTGAAGGAATTACCGATGCTGTATCTTTTACACGGCAAAGAAGATGTGCTCTAGCAGATGGGAGCTTCAGAATTATATAGAAAAGTAGGTGTTTTTCATGGCAATAGGTTTTTTAGAAGTAGCAGGCTATGGAGCAGCCTTATATGCCATGGATAAGGCATGTAAAAGTGCAGAGATAAAAATTATAGGAATAGATAGCATTAACCCAAAGGACACAAGTGCACACATTCCCCTTACAGTGCAGATTAAATTTGAAGGAAGTATTTCAGATGTTAAGGTTGCTACTGAGGTAGGGAGAGAAGCTGCTCTTCACTTCAATGATGAAAAAGAAGTCATTACCAGTGTGATTGAAAATCCTTATGATGGAACATGTACCTTAAGCCATATATCAAAGGTAAAGTTTGTAAAACAATGAAGAAGTGGAGGATAAGGGATGTCAGCGATAGGAATGATTGAAACCAGGGGGCTTACAGCCTCTATAGAAGCTGTAGATGCTATGTTAAAGGCAGCTACTGTGGAATTAGTTGGAACAGAAAAAATAGGTTCGGGGTTAGTAACAGTGATTGTAAAAGGTGAGGTAGGTGCAGTAAAAGCCGCCACAGAAGCAGGGGCAGATGCAGCATCACGTTTAGGAGAACTTGTAAGTGTTCATGTAATTGCAAGACCTCACAACGATATTGTACAGATTCTTCCAAAAGTGAAATAAGAGGTAATCTATGAGTACTTATGGATTTAATGCAATCGGTGTAATAGAGGTTAGCTTCTATAGCAATGCAGTTGTGGTGCTCGATGCAATGCTTAAGGCAGCAGAAGTGAAGATGGTATCTTGCCAAAAGCGATTAGGTGGCAGACTGGTAAGTACCATAATAGCTGGTGATACATCTGCTGTGGTAGCAGCTGTTGAAAGTGCCATTCAAGTAGGGGAAAGAATAGGGAGTCAACATATAAAAGTAGCAGTTGCTATTCCAAATCCACATGCAGAGCTGATGAAGCTTTTACAGTACATACAATCAGAGTCCCCAAAACCCATATTAAAGGAAGAAAAAAAGGCTCCATTACCAACAGAAAGGTCAGCTTCTAAGAAGTCAGCTAAGCAACAAAAGGTAGCCAAGCAAGAAGGAAATAAAAATATAGGCAAAGCCTAAACTAGGAGGAACAAAGGATGAAAGCAGTAGGAATGATTGAAACAAGAGGATTAGTCGCATCAATTGAGGCTGCAGATGCCATGCTTAAGGCAGCAGAGGTAGAATTAATCGGAACAGAAAAAATAGGTTCAGGACTTGTAACTGTAATGGTTCAAGGGGATGTAGGCGCTGTAAAAGCTGCTACAGAAAGTGGTGCAGAAGCGGCTTCTAGGCTTGGTGAAGTTGTATCTGTTCATGTTATTCCAAGACCTCATGCGGATATCGCCAATATCTTACCTTCTAAATAAGAAGAAAGATGGAAGGGAAGGTGAGTGGATAAGTGATTGAAAACCAAGAAATGGTGAACAAAATTACTGAGCTTATTTTAGAAGAGCTTGAAAAATATCAGGAAAGTAAAAGAATGATTCCAGTAGGCATATCTGCACGCCATGTGCACTTAGCCAAAAGAGAATTAGAAATATTATTTGGTAAAGGACATCATCTGACGGTGAGTAAGTCACTTAGCCAACCCGCTCAATTTGCCGCCATGGAAACAGTCGAGCTGATTGGACCTAAAGGGAGTTTAAGTAAGGTAAGGGTTTTAGGGCCTGAGCGACCTGAGACTCAAGTCGAAGTATCCTTATCGGATGCGCGCAAACTAGGCCTTAAACCACCTGTGAGACTTTCAGGTAATCTTAAGGAGTCACCAGGTATTAGACTAAAGGGACCTAAAGGAGAAGTGGAGTTAGAGCAGGGAGTGATTATTGCCAAGAGACATCTTCACCTGTCAGTCAATGAAGCCAAGCAATTTGGGTTAGTTGAAGGAGACCGGATTAAAGTCTATGTGGAAGGTCAAAGAGGTGGCGTAATGGATGAAGTCGTTGTACGATCAGGAGAAGGCAATGCCCTAGATTTACATATTGATACAGATGATGCCAATGCTTTTGGTTTAGTACAAGGCCAGCTTCTTCGCTTTGAAAAGATAGGGAATCAAAAAGCATAATAAAACATTAGGGAGTGATGGTGGATGGTTTTAGGCAAGGTAGTAGGGACAGTTGTATCCACAAGAAAATGTTCCAATTTAGTAGGTTACAAGCTTCTAGCAGTAAAACCCCTATTTGCTAAAGAGAAAGAAATATTTATAGCTGCGGATAATCTGGGGGCAGGAATTGGTGAATGTGTTCTTGTAACAACAGATAGTACAACCCAATATGCACTGCAAAAATCAGTCCCTATTGATGCCCTAATAGTAGGTATAATCGATACAGAGCCACAATTTGGAGAAGATGATTAATGGTGGGAGGATGAGGATGGAGACAATAAGGATTTTAGCAGTAGATGATCCAGCAGTTCAAGTTTATGTGGACCAGCAGTTAAATATTTTAGGTGAGTTAGAAAAACAAGGCATACAAGTTTTGTTTGATATTGTGCCATGGGAAAAATACTTTAAAACCATGTTAAATGCCTTTGTAGAAAAAGGAACCTACGATATTATCATGGTAGCAGGACATCTATGGCTGGCAGACTTTGTGAGTAAGGGTTATCTTTCCCCTCTTCAATATGATAAAGAGGATATACTACCAGTCATTGCAGAGGAAATGGAATATGAAGGGAAAACCTATTTATCCCCATCCTTTTGCGATGGGCATATGATAGCTTATAGAAAAAGTATGGTAGAAAAAGTGATGGGTCATTTGCCTAATAGCGTTATGACACCCGATGAAGTAGTAGAGTTAGCTGATAAGTTAAAAGACTTACCGGAAATACTACCTATTGCACTTAAGGCACACGTTTCGGAGATTTTAACAGATGCTATTCCTTATTTAAGAAGTACCAGTCCTGTGGATGTTTATGAAATAGGCCAAGAGGGAATAAGGTGTAACATAGGAAGTATGGCAGCTGGAATGGAAAAATACATCCAGCTTAAGGAGCTGACTACACCAGAAACAAGTAACTACGGTAACTTGGAAATAAAAGACCTATTCGCTAAGAAAAAGGTGGCCATGGCAACCACTTGGAGTGGGCAAATGGGAGTGGTGATGAGAGAGTGTATCGATAAGGAAGATGTGGGGTTTGCTACCTTTACAACAGCGTGGAATGTAACCTGGTCTTTTGCTATTAATAATACCAGTCTCCACAAAGAAGCGGCTGAAAAAGTATTAGACTACTTACGTTCATCCGAAATAGATGAGAAGGTAGGTGAGTGGTCAGGGGCACCTATAAGAAGGCAAAGCTATGAAAAAGGTAAAATAAAATATCCTTGGTACAGTGTACAACTGGAGATGATCCAAAAATATGCCAAGCCATTCCCTCATGTAATAGGAGCAGGAGCTAAAAATGATATTTTATACCAAACACTCCACGAGATATTTATAGGTAAAAAACACATAAATGCTGCATTGATACAAGCTCAAGAGCAAGTCAATGCCATTTAGGAAAGGAGTGGGCAATGAAAATAGTAGTCGTTGGAGGCGTGGCGGCAGGTATGTCGGCAGCATCCAAAATCAAGAGATTAGATGCTAGTGCCCAAGTGGTTGTCTATGAAAAGGGAGACTTTTTATCCTATGGCGCATGTGGACTTCCTTACTATGTAGGTGGTTTTAATGATGATTATAAAAAGATGATTGCTCGGACAAAGGAACAATTTATAAGTCAAGGGATTCAGGTTTTTACCAAGCATGAGGTACTTAAGGTTATTCCAGAAGATAAAAAGCTTCTTGTACGTAATCACCTAACCGGTGATGTCTTTATAGACACCTATGATAAGCTCATGGTGGCTACAGGAGCAACAGCTATAAAACCTCCTTTAGAAGGGATTGATAAAAAGGGCATTTACCAGTTAAAAACGCTAGAAGATGGTATGGAGTTAAAGGAAGCCCTTCAAAAGTCAACAGTTCAAAAGGTCATCGTAGTAGGTGGAGGTTATATTGGGATTGAGGTAGTCGATGCCTGTCTTCATTTAGGAAAGCAAGTGACCTGTATAGAGTTTGCCCCTCGCATTTTAATGCCCTTTGATGAAGAAATAGCAGAACTGGGGAAAACAGAACTACTGGAAAAGGGTGTAGCCTTAAAGACAGGAGAAAAGGTCCTGCGTTTAGAAGGGGATGAAGAAGTCAAATATGTCATCACCGATAAAGGCAAATATGAAGCAGACCTGGTTGTGCTAGCTATAGGTATTCGTCCAACTACAGGCTTTTTGAAAGAGACAGGGATACATATGGCGCCCAATGGTGGGATCATAGTTGATCGAGAACTAAGAACCTCCCTGCCAGATATTTGGGCAGCAGGGGACTGCATAACGGTTTATAATAGAAGTTTAGAAGAAAACAGTTATTTAGCCCTAGGAACAGTAGCAAACAAGTGTGGCAGAATAGCAGGAGAAAATATATTAGGTGCTCATAAAAAATTTATAGGTGCATTGGGTTCAGCAGCCATCAAAATCTGTGATATGGAGCTAGGTCGTACAGGCTTAGGGGAAGTAGATGCCAAGCGATTAGGGATAGACTATAAGACAGTTATCGTATCTGCTTATGATCATCCTGCCTATTACCCAGGACAAACACCTATTACCATTAAGCTTATTTATGAAGCACATACAAAGAGATTACTGGGAGCTCAAACAGCTGGTTATAAAGGCGCTGTCATGCGAGTGGATGTATTTGCAGTAGCTATACATAACCGTATGACAACAGATGAGCTAGGCATGACAGACCTTGTCTATGCACCACCTTTTGCAGGGGTGTGGGATGCGATTCATATCGCTTGTAATGCCGCCAGATAATAGATTAAAGGGATGATAGGTAATGAATAAATTAGTTTCTATCAAAGAAGCTGTTTCCCTTATCCAAGATGGAGAGGCACTAGGAGTAGGTGGCAATGTACTTCATCGTAGCCCTATGGCCTTAATAAGGGAGATAATAAGGCAACACAAAAAGGATTTAAAAGTCATAAAAACAGCAGGGGCCATGGATGTAGACCTACTTTGCTATGGTCAGTGCGTTTACAGTGTAGATGCAGGTTTTATTAGCTATGAAAGTGAATTTTCATTAGCCAATCACTATAGAAAAGCTGTGCAAGAAGGAAGGGTTAAAGGAAATGAGCATGCCTGCTATACCGTAATCAGTGCCCTAAGGGCAGGGAGTTATGGGATTGGGTTTATGCCTGTTAAAGGTCTTATAATAAGTGATCTCATCCAAGTCAATGATTACTTTAAAAAGATAAAGGACCCTTTTTCAGGAGAAGAAATTACGGTGGTAAAGGCCTTAAGGCCAGACACAGTTATTATTCATGTCCATGAAGCAGATGAACGAGGTAATGCACGCATTTATGGACCTAAATTTGATGATGTACTTCTAGCAAAAGCAGCTAAAAAGGTGATTATTTCCGCAGAAAAAATAGTAACAAGCCAACACTTTATTGAAACTCAGCAAAAGGTAAATATTCCTGAAATTTTGGTAACAGCAGTTGTTCATGTAGAAGAGGGGGCGAGGCCCTGTTCATGTCTACCTTATTATGATATTGAAAGAGAAGATTTGAAGTATTTTAAAACCCTTAAAACCGAAATAGAGCTTGAAGATTATTTAAGGCGTTATGAAAGAAAGGACTACAAGTAGGAGGTGGGAGAGTGAGCCAGCAATATCGTATTTGTGACATCATGGTTTGTGCCATGGCAAGACTTATTCAAGATAAGGATAAAGTATTTCATGGTGTATCCTCTCACATGCCTATGATAGCTATTTTATTAGCAAAAGCAATGCATGCAAAGGAGGCAGTACACCTTTGTATACCAGGAGGAGTTAATCCTAAGCTCAAGGCTTTACAAAGCTATACAAGTGCAGGCTATGAATTAACAGAGGGAAGTATAAGTGACTTCCCACTTTCTGATATATTTGATTTATCCATGCGAGGGCAATTAGATATTGCCTTTTTAAGTGGGATTCAGTTTGACAATCAAGGAAATGTTAATGCTTCTGTTATAGGCGATTATCATAAGCCCAAGGTACGGATGCCAGGTGGTGCAGGGAGTGCAGTGCTTATCCCCACAGCTCAACGGGCGATTATATGGCGAACAAAACATGATAAACGCACCTTTGTGCCTAAGGTGGATTTTGTGACAACCAAGGGGAATGTGGACCGAATTGTTACACCCTTATGTGTCTTTAGAATGTATGAGGGAGAGCTTATATTAGAAAGTATTCATCCGACTTCTAGTATTGAAGAAATCGCTGAGCATACAGGATTTGATATTCGTTATATTGATATGAAGTATACGGAGCCTCCTACGGATAAGGAGTTAGAACTATTACACAAGTTAGATCCATGGGATTATAGAAATATAGAGTTTAAATAAGAAGGAGGTGAAGTAATGGTAAATCCTTGTAGAATAAACATGGTGACCACCAATTTCTTTGGAGCAGGCGCCTTATCTTTATTGCCAGAGGAGGTTAAAAAACAAGGCTATACAAAAGCTTTGGTAATAACGGATCAATTTTTGTATGAGCAGAAATTAGCGCAAAAAGTATGTGATACCTTAAAATTAGCAGATGTACATAGTTACATTTATTTTGGAGTACAACCTAATCCAACTACGGAAGTGGTTGAGGAAGCTTTGCAAGTAGCTAGAGAGGTTAATCCAGACTTTATTATTGCACTAGGTGGAGGCTCTGCCATTGATACATGTAAGGCGGTAGGGATTATCCTTGCCAATGGTGGGAATATAGTAGATTATGAAGGGGTTAATAAATCCTTAAAAAAATCTTTACCTATAGTAGCCATAGCAACGACAGCAGGAACAGGTTCAGAGGTAACCAGCTTTTATGTCATAACGGATAAAAAGAAGCATTCAAAAATGGTTATGGTAGATACCAACTGTATGGTTTGGATTGCCATTAATGATATAGATTTTATGATGTCTATGCCTCAAAGCTTAACAGCTGCTACAGGAATGGATGCAATGACTCATGCCATTGAAGCCGTTTTATCAAGAGAAGCCACGCCTTTTACAGACAAAGATGCTTTATGGGCTATACATACCATTTACACTTATTTGCCACGGGCAGTAAGCTGTGGGGAAGATCGAGAGGCAAGAGAAATGATGGCCTATGCACAGTATGCAGCTGGGCTGGCTTTTTCAAATGCTGGCCTCGGAATGGTACATGCTATGGCTCATTCTTTAGGTGGGTTTTATAACTTACCACACGGCATATGTAATGCTGTTTTACTTCCTTATGTGATGGAGTACAATGGAAAAAATGTAGAAGTACAAAAGAAGTTTAAAAAGATTCATGAAGCATTAGAGCTTAAAAGTATAAATGCCCATGTAGCCTATGGGGCAATGATGGAGTCCATTCGTGGGATTAAAGGCTTATCAGAAAAGGTAGGTATTCCGCAAAAGCTAATGGATTTAAAGGTAAGGGAAGAAGATCTAGTGAAGTTAGCAGAACTAGCTTTGAGAGATACTTGCATGCCTTCTAACCCTGTTACACCTTCTCTAGAAGACATAATAGCTGTTTATAAAAAGGCTTATAAATAAATGGATATAAATCAATCTCTACGCCCCAATAAAACAGCTAATTCGGCAAGAGAATAAGCTTTTATTAATAAAACCAACAAATTTTTTATAAAAGATGTTGACAGATGAAATAACTTCGTGTATCATTGTAAAAGTCGCTAGGAGAGCTAGCGACATCTTTCTGGTGGCGATGCGCTTAGGGGAAACACCCGTTCCCATACCGAACACGACGGTTAAGACCTAAGCGGCCGATGGTACTTACTTGGAGACGAGTCGGGAGAGTAGGTGGCTGCCAGATTTATGATTTTTATAATAATATAGAGATTATGAGATAAATATATAGTGTTGTTAGTCTAGTTGGAACTAGATACATAAAACAATCTCTGCCTAGCAGAGTTTATATATTTTGCGGGTGTAGTTCAATGGTAGAACTCCAGCCTTCCAAGCTGGCCACGTGGGTTCGATTCCCATCACCCGCTCTTATAAAGAGGGCGTGTTTTAAAGAGAGCTTTAGATGCGTCCTTTTTATGTATAATAAATAATAAATAGCACAAAGGAGTTGTTACCAGTCTGTTTAGCTGATAGCAACTCCTCTTTTAATTATTATCTACTCTTAATATCAAAGATCCGGTTTTGAGCCATGATGGCTAACTGCTTATTACCATCTTTAGCACGGCCTACATCAAAGAAGAATTTACGTGCCTCTTCAGGTTGATTATGAAGGTAATAATACTCACCGAGGATGATGCCTAGTCGTTGTTCATCTTCTGCCCGTAATTCTACAGAGGAACGAATGTAGCCTTGATAGTAATTTTCGAAAGCCTTTTTATAAGCATATTCAAACATTGCTTCATCCCTTACATCCTTATAAAGCCAGGCCACATTCATCCAAAGCTTACCCAGCTTTAAGTCCAACATTCGTTTTTCTACACTGCATAAGATGGCTAGATAATACTTAGTGAAAAGATCATTGATATCTAAGGTCGCCTTAAAATCTATTTTATGATTAGGAATATGAGAGATAAGGAGCTCAGAAATTTTAGGCTTTAGTTTTGGATGGATATTACCAAAGTTTGTATGATAGTTAGAGTAGTAGCACTGAGGACAAGTAAGAATGTTGTACCACAGTGGCTCGAAATCTTGGTAGCGTTTACGAAGGTCACCATCAGTAAAGACAACACGAGCCTTTGTCAATCGAGGGTGAGGTGCATAGAAGCTGTGCTCACAGATGGGACAAGTTACCTGCCTACTTAATAAATAGTCACTATAATCACCTGTTATAGGATAGTCATAGTGCTTATGGCCTTTAGGAAATAAGCTGGTATAAGGCCCTGATGACAAGTCAGTATTCTCCTCCTGGGGGGTAGAGTGGTCATAGGCATTACAAAATGCAATCTGTTCATTAAGGTTTCTTAAAAGATGGCTCAGGCCTTTGATGATGTGCTCTATCCTATGAGAATGAGTGGCCATATAGACTTTAAATTGCTGGAAGGTGCAACCTGTCTCTAATCCAAGGAATTGAAGTTGTTGCAGAGCACTTGAAACATCCACTCTATCTTGAAATTGAGCCAGAATATTTTTGATACGTTGAGCCAGACTATCCATGATTTGATAAGCCACATCCACTTCAGAGATAAGCACTTTATTAAAATTATTCTTATCTATAGTGAGAGTCGTTGTATGATCTTCGAGAGCAACGATGGTGGCAGTACGTGGCAAGTTTTCTAATAAAGACATTTCGCCAAAGAAGTGACCAGGAGTAAGTTCAGCGACTTGAATAGGGTGATCTACAAAAGAGTTAATAAATACACCCACTTTGCCTTTTAGCAAAATGTACATCTCCTCACCCATTTCGCTTTCAACACAGATAAAATCATGGATGCCATAAGTTTTTATAGACCCTAGTTTAGACAACAAGGATAGGTTCATAGTGTAGCCCTCCTATATATTTAGTGATAGGATGAATGTAATAGATTATAAATCATTAAAGAGGAAAGTATGTTTACGACTAATTATAATGATATTTTAATATATGTATAGTAGAAATGGAACTTTTTTAAGTAAAAATTAGAATATTTTATAATATTAGCAGACTTATTTTCCTTTCTTTATAGAAGGCATAGGCGTATAGAGACTTTTTGAAGGCCAAAAAAGATTAAAAGATATAATTATTTGACAATACTTTGTAAAAATATTACTATTATATTAAACAAGAATTATTTAGAAATAAAATGCAAAGGGGGAGGATTTATTGGAAATAAACCAAGAGATAAAAGACACAGTAAGTTCTGACCTAGGAGAAAAATCATTACATGATGGCAACACTTCCCAAAAGAAGAAGTTTAGTTTAAAAAAGATAGCATTCAAAAAGCAACATATTCTAGCTATAGCTAGCTTATTTATGGTTTTACTAGTATGTGGGATACTAATAGTTTTATTGTTGAGTCAACCCCACAATAATGTGCCACCTTATTGCCAATATACTTATGAACAGAGTAAGACCTGTAAAGTACATCAGGTTAAGCATACTAAACAAGATTTAAAGACTCTTCATATTAGCGATGAAGAATTAGCTATTCAACAGGAGTTAGTAGGACAAATTAGGGATGGGGCTTATTTTAATGGGACAAGGCTCTATATAAAAGAAGATGAATTAGAAATAGTTAAGCTAAAGAATGATTATTTAGCAGAAAAAGAAGGACTCTTTGAAAAGTATTTAGCCAACCAATTATCCCTAGGAGAACAAGCCAGATATAATGAGCTCATAGAAGAATTAGACACCTTAGAAAATGTCATAGAGGAACTAGGAATCAGTGAGGCAGCTCTTGCAGAAGAACCACAGGAAGATGTAGAAAAAGACGCTGAACAAGATATAGATTTAAAGGTCACAGAGTTAACAGGCACCATAGAAAAGTTAGATAAGGAACTAGAGTTACTAAAGAATGCCCAGCAAGAATTACAGAAAGAACAAGGACTAGAAGTAAGTTCTTCAGAAGAAGTAGTCGTGGGACCTTCCCAAGAGATGGAGCCCGAGAAGGATAATGAGTTAATTGTTGAGGCAGCTCAAATAAAAGGGAAAAAATTAGTTATTCCCTCTAATATTACCAGCATGGATATAGTTAAAAAAAGTGAGCTTTTCAAATAGGTTAACTTATCAATACACTAAGAAATAAAGTAAGAAGAGCATAAGTCTTCTTACTTTATTTTTTAGTTCACTTTCTGGTTAAAATAGAGTAGGATAAGTGGAGAAAATAGAAAAAGTAAACTGATAAAAACAAAAGTTACGTGAATAGAGTAATAAAGAGGAGAAAATGAGGAGGAACTAATGACGAGGAGTATACCACGAGTAGCAGCTATTCAAGATATGTCTGGTGTTGGAAGGTGTTCCCTAACGGTTATCATGCCTATTCTAGCCTGTATGGGAGCACAAGTTTGTCCCTTGCCTACGGCAGTACTTAGTACTCATTCCGGTGGTTTTGGAGAAATGGCTTTTACTGATTTAACCCAACAAATGAAGCCTTATATCGCCCATTGGAAAAGCTTAAATCTTTATTTTGATTATATTTATACAGGGTTTATTGGCAATGAAGAACAGATAGATTTAATTATTGACTTTTTTAAGGATTTTAAAAGGGATAGTAAGCAATGCATTGTAGTGGATCCCGTAATGGGGGACCATGGCAAGCTCTATCGTACCTACAATCTAGAGATGCAACAAAAAATGAAAGGTTTAGTGCAGCAAGCAGATATCATTACTCCCAATTTGACAGAGGCCAGCTTTTTATTAGGGCGTCCTTATAAACTAGAGCCTCAAAGTGAAGGAGAACTCCGACAAATGTTGAAAGCTCTAGGGGCTTTAGGCCCTAAGCAGGTGGTTATTACAGGTGCCATAAATGCCAAAGGAAACAAGGTCAATGTGGCCTATGATAAAGAGGAGGATCACTACTGGGAGATTTCTTATGAAGAAATCCCCGTGAGCTATCCAGGAACAGGGGATACTTTTACCAGTGTGCTTATAGGCTCTCTTCTTCAAGGAATGAACCTAGGAGAAGCTATTACACAAGCTACTGAATTTGTTTCTAACGCTATTCGTATAACTTATGAGGAAGGCACAGATGCCCGAGAGGGTGTCTTATTTGAAAAAATATTACCACAGCTTTGGATAAACAAAGAATAAATGGATGAAAATTAAAAAGGGTCCTTCTCACTAATAAGGTATGCTCCCTTCCTAGTCAACTTATTTGTCTACTAAGAAGAGAGGATACTCCCTTGGTGAGAGGGCCCCTTTTATAATCAATTAAGCCTAATAAAGTGGAGTCAGTTTAATTACAACTGGATCCCTAAATGCATCTTTTCAAGTGCTCTAGAAAGAGGCATATAAAGGATGATGGCTACAATGATGGAAAAAGTACCATTAATAAGGGTAGCAGGTAAGCTGATAGCCGAACCAATAATGGCAGGTACAAGAGCACTTCCAGCCCAAAAGAGCTTAACCATACCAAATAAGAATTCCCCAAGGAGATTAAAGGCAATCCCGGCTACTGCCCCTATAATGGCATACTGTAGTTTGATAGAAACCTTTTTGATAAAGAGACAAGTAATGATTAAGAGGGTACCTAGAAGGAGAGAAAAAATATAAAGCACTGGAATAACCGTAAATTTCTTTTCAATCCCATCAATAGCAATCTCATTACCATAAGTTAAGGAAACCCCCAAAAGGGCTAGACCAGTGATCATAAGTAAACTACCTGCTAGAACGATCCATTTAACAGGGGATTTAGCCTCTTTATGATGCCCCTTTGAAGCAATCAGGCCTGTAATAAAACCTATACCAAACTTAAGGAGCAGTGTTTTAGGAACACTATCCGCCCAGCCATTCATAAGGTCAAAAAGTCCCATACCAATGGAACCCGCTAAACCACCAATTGTTCCAGAAAAAAGTAAAGCAGCTAAAATCACAAACATGTTTCCCATATGTAAGAAGGGCTTACCTACAGGAGAAGGAATGGGGATTTTGAATAAAAGAGCCACATAACAGATAGCACCAAAAAGGCCGATAAGTATAATCGCCTTCAGAGAAAATCGAGACGGATTTTGGTTCATAATTATACCTCCTAGAGAAAATTTAGATAATTAGGCATTTCCAATTTATTTTGCATGCTTTAAACTAGTAAATATAGTATAGTTAACAGTTGTCATTGATAACATAACCAAAAATAAGAATTTTAATAAGGACAGTTTAAAGGAGGTGAGGGAATGAGTGAGAGAAAGGAACCACTTTATATTCAACTTTATAATTATTATAAGGGGCTTATTCTTTTAGGGACACTTGCTCCAGGAAGCAAGCTTCCTTCTATACGCCGTTGTGCCAGTGAGCGAATGGTGAGTCGTATTACAGTAGAAGCAGCTTATTTGCAGTTAGCAGCCGAGGGCTACATTGTGGCAAAACCAGGGAGTGGGTATTATGTGGGGAAAATTAATTATAGTCCTTTTTCTTATGCCACCCCTCTTTTACAAAAAAATAAAAGGGAGAGCGTTAAACCTCTTTACGACTTTGTCAGCAGTACAGTGGACTATAAGAGTTTTAACTTTGATTTGTGGCGGCGTTATATTAAAAGTGCCTTAAGAAATACTCAAAGGCTACTTAGCTATGGTGAGGCACAAGGAGAGTATGATTTAAGAGTGGCCTTAACCCACTATATTAGAGAGCGAAGAGGCGTTGTTTGTACACCAGAACAAATCGTGGTAGGAGCAGGTGTACAAAGCCTTCTCCATATCTTATGTAGTTTAGTGGAGACACCTTCCTCACTTTGTTTTGTAGGGAGTGAGTTTGCTCAAGGAAAGGCTATATTTGAAGATAGGGGCATTAAAACCTTTGCTACAAAAGGATTAAACTTAGAAGAGTTACTCGCCAAGAACCTTCAATTTATCTATACATCCCCCTCTCATTTAACGCCTTGGGGAGAAGTCATGCCTATGGAAATGCGCTTAGCTCTCTTAGATTTTGCGCACAAAGAAGATTGCCTTATTATAGAAGACGATTATGACAGTGAGTTTCGATACTATGCGCGACCTGTCCCCTCCTTACAAGGCTTAGATGGTGGGAAAAAGGTGATCTATTTGGGGAGTTTCTCCAAGCTCCTTTTACCCTCTTTACGTATGAGTTTTATGGTTCTTCCTCTTGGACTTATAGAAAGCTACCAGCAAAAAGGGCATGTTTATAATCAGACAGCCTCTACAGCGGAGCAAATTGCACTCTGTCAATTTATTCGAGATGGCCATTTGGAGAAACAGATTAAAAAAGCCAGAAAGCTTTATATGACCAAGAATCAACTGCTTTGTAAAACCATTGAAAAAATATTTGGAGACCAAGCTGTAGCTTTATCAGGTTCAGGAGGCTTTCTTGTTCAATTAGAAGTAAAAGTAGCGTATTCTGCAAAAGAATTAGTAGAAAGGGCCCAGCAAGTCGGTGTATTTGTTAAGCCTTCCACTTCAGAAGAGAGTGCTTATCCCAGGTTACTCCTTTCTTGCTCCGGTATAGCAGAAGAGGATTTTCCAGAAGCACTAGGCCTTTTAAAAGAAGCTTTTTTTGGAGAAAAATAATGGAAACTTCATAGGATTTGTGGAAGGCATAAGCGATAATAAAAAAGTAAGCAACTGGCAGAAAGAGAAAGGAGAAAGCCTACATGAGAAATGATGAGAGAAATTATAAAAAGCAATTGGATGCCTATGAACAGTATCTTGAAGAGAAAAAGCAGCAAGTGGGCTTAAGTCCTCAGGAAGAAAAGCTTTTAGAAGAAGTGAAATGGCGAAAAAGTCAGTTGAAGGGGTTACTGATACGACGGTGGTTTATCCGTCTTATAGGGATTATTACCATTTGTTCCTTAGTGTTCTCTGAGGTACGTATGCCTTTTGAAGAAAAAGAGATGGCCTTTACCCCTGTTAAGAATCCTATCGTCCTTGAACAAAGGGGTGAAGTGGAAGGACCCTATACCCTTCAGCTTACTTCAAAGCGTGCCATGCTAAGTAGAGATGGCTCCCTAGCTTATGGGGTTCAATCAGGAGACGTGGTAGAAAAGCCAGGTCTTTATTACCTTTCTCAAGTAAATGAGGAGGGGGAACTTACAATAGAGGTTTTTGAGATTCCACAGACCATCAAAGAGGTTTGGGAAATCAATACAGAAGATGATTTAATAGAAGCCTTTAAATATGCTTTAGAAAATGTACAAGACACTGTAAAGGTAAATTTATCTCAAGAGTTTATTAATAAGGATGTCCCTTACCAAGCTATTAATAAGGCAATTCATACTTATCCTAATCTTATTACGCCTCAAAGCTATGAGACCAGTTATATTCAAGAGAGTACCAAGGGTAAGCGTATCATAGAGTTTCGTTTTATTTATGGCATAATAGAGCAGGCCGTTAAAGTAGATTATAAACAAAAGGTTGATGGAATGCTGCAATATATTTTGTCTCAAACAATAGAACCTCAAATGACGGATTTGCAAAGAGAGTATAGCCTACTTGATTACATTGTAAAAACAACAGCTTATTCACAAGATCAACTGAGTAATGGGGATTATCCACGCCTTACTCATACCATTTATGGGGCCATTGTGGATAATAGAGCGGTTTGCGATGGCTATTCCAAACAACTCAACTACTTACTTAATGCAGTAGGCGTACCTAGTCAGATGATTGTGGGTGAATCCAGAAAGCAAGGCCATCAATGGAATTTGGTACAGCTAGGTGGAGAGTATTATCATGTAGATGTTACCTGGGCAGATACAGGGAGCCTTTTAGAAATGCGTTATATTAATCAAAGTGATAAGGCCATGCAAATCACCCATTCTTGGGAGAGAGGCAACTATCCTGCTTGTGAGGCAACAGGTTCTTTGCTGAAGCCAGCTTTTGAGACAAAAAACCTGTTGGATTTAAGGGTTTTGCTTCCTAAGCTAGTAGCCCTTATTCCTGCCGCCTTACTTTTCTGGTTTGTCTTTAGGCACCTTAAGGCTCAAGCTGCTATAAAAGCTTCTGAAAGCTTGGGTGAATCAGGAGAAGGAGAAGAGTCATCTCATGAGGAAGAGGTGCCCCCTTCACAAAAAGAAGATGAGCAAGAGTAGGGCAAGCATCAGAAAAATGAGATAAAAAAATAGGGACCTAACTAAGAGGTTCCTATTTTTATAGTCTAGTTTAGGTTGAAGATAAACTAGTAAGAAGAGAGTTGTGCTTTAAGTTTTTCATCATTAAGGAGTGCTTCAAGCATTTCTTCAGAGGAGAGATTTTGAAGCTGATCGGCATACAGGTTATAGTTATAAGCTTCATAAGAAGTTCCCCAATAATAACTAAAAGACATACTTTCAAGCCGGTGATTTGCTAAGAGCTCAGGGTGAGCTACAATAAAATCACGAAGGTTTATGATATTTTCAACAAAGCGATCAATAGAAATCCGTTTGCCATAGCCAATTACGGTTATTTCGGCCACTTCTTCACTGGTTTTAACACGTACATCATCTTTAAGTAAAAGCTCTGTTTCTTGTAACGCTTCAGCTAGTGCTTCAGAAAGAAGAGGGTTATAAGAAAGTTCAAATTTATCATCTGCAGCCATTCGTTGGAGGAACTCCTCTTTAGATAGATTAGTATAACCATTCATCACACCATAGTCACTAAAGCGCTTAAAGAGAGAAGCATCCACAATAGGTTCAAGAAGTTCTTCAGCTGAAAGTTGTAAGGATAGACGATTGCTCATAAAGTGGGGGTCGCTATCCATAGAAAGGGCTTCCATAGTGTAACCAGCATCCACTAAAAGCCTACGTACACTTTCACACCACTGACTAAAGGCTTCATAAGAAGCTTTTTCATCTGTAAGTTGGTAGACAGCTACACTATAAAGCCCAGTAAAAGTAGTCCTATCAAAGGGAGTTGTATCATACTTACCCTTAGGAATGCGAGAGAAGTAGCATTCCACACCGTTAAAGTCAATCGAATGAGCTTGAAGTAAATCCGTTAATTCTTTTGTAGCCTCTTTAGCAAGGCGATTTGAAGTAGCGATATCTTCTTCATAGCGAGTAAAATAGTCATCCCAAATGCTTCCCTTGCGATAAGAAATATTAAAGCGATGGGCTCCTTTATCATTATAGAGAAAGGCATCAGCATGATAATCATGGTCTGTAAAGCCGTAGTCTGGGTCATGGACAATAGTCTTCACGCCTGGATAGGTAGCTTGAAGGTACTTTTCCATTTGAGCTTTGGCATAAAGGGCCATAATAGGGTTACCATTCATTTGGTCATACAGGCTAAATAAAGAACTACTTAAGAAGAGAACAACTAGCCAGATAAAGAGAGACCTCACCTTTCTGAGCTTAGACTGTTCCTTAAAGCCTGTAGTATAGTGGACAAGCATGAAGGACATGCCACTTCCTAGTAAGGTAAGGAGAAAGTAGAGAACGCTACAGATTATAGCAGACGAAAGTCCAGAGCCAAATAGGGAGCTTCCTGCAAGAAATGTGGTTAGGAAAGTAATCAAAGTAGTTAGAATAGGGATAGGGAGTATACTTCTTAGAAAAAAATAGCCAAGAAATCCTGCAAAAGGTAAAAGCAGCAGATTAGTCCCTGTCTTTTGGAAAGAGGTAAAGATAGAAAGGAGGAGGACAAAGCCGAGAAAAGCCCATTGGGTTAAACGGAGTTTCTTATGTAAAGGGCCAATAAGGTCATTAGAGGTTTCATAGGGTAGTTGCATAGATAATCTCCTTTTTTATAAATTAGTGTAACGCCACCATTAATAATAGATAGCCGTAGTCTGTTTATTAGTAGATTAACATAGAAGAATTGTATATACAAATATAAAATTATTTATACAAATAATAGTTAGAGTATACCACTATTCCTAAGATATAATATTTTCCTAAGGTGTTTAAAGCTTAGAGTTTGTGTTAATATATTAAATAGTAAATGGAAGGATAAGGAGTTCAGATCGATGGATGCAAGAGACGTACTGAGAAGGTATTACGGTTATGAGGCATTTAGACCAGGACAACAGGAGTTAATTAATCAAATTGTGGCAGGAGAGGATGTCCTTGGAATTATGCCCACAGGAGGTGGGAAGTCACTGTGTTATCAGATTCCTGCCTTGCTTTTAGAGGGGGTAACCCTTGTCATTTCACCTCTTATTTCTCTTATGAAAGACCAAGTAGATACACTAAAGGAATACGGTATAGAGGCAGAGCTTATTAATAGTACATTATCCACCTCTGAGTTTAGAGAGATTATGAGTAATGCACGTAGAGGAGCCTATAAAATGCTTTATGTAGCCCCTGAGCGTTTGGAGACAGAAAGCTTTATGGAACTCTTACAAGAGCTACCTGTATCCTTTGTAGCTGTCGATGAGGCCCACTGTGTGAGTCAATGGGGCCACGACTTTAGACCTAGCTATAGACGTATTAGTCAGATGATTCATTATCTTCCTAAGAGGCCAGTGGTAGCAGCTTTTACAGCCACAGCTACACCCCTTGTTCGAGAAGACATTATTAAACTTTTACATTTAAATAAGCCCTTTGAGCTCATTGGCAGCTTTGATCGCCCCAATCTCTACTTTGAAGTTCGGAAACCACAAAATAAACTAGAGGAAGTTCGCCAGTATCTTTTGGAAAACAAGGGCAAGAGTGGCATTATTTATTGTAATACACGGAAAAATGTGGAGGATGTGTGTGAGCGCTTAAATAGGCTAGGGATAGTAGCCACCAGATATCATGCAGGTTTAAGTGAACAGGAGCGAGGAGAGAACCAAGAGGACTTCCTTTATGATCGGAGCACGATTATGGTAGCAACCAATGCCTTTGGCATGGGCATTGATAAACCTAATGTGCGCTTTGTAGTGCACTATAATATGCCTAAAAACATGGAGAGCTACTATCAAGAAGCAGGTAGAGCGGGAAGAGATGGAGAGGAAGCTGAGTGCATTTTGCTCTTTAGTACCCAAGACATCATGACCAATCGTTTTTTAATCGAAAATGCCAGTCTGGGCGTAGACCATAGTCAGGAATATCAAAAGCTCAATAGCATGGTGGATTACTGTAATACCCATGGGTGCCTAAGGCGTTATATCCTTACTTATTTTGGACAAGAGGCCCTTCTTGAGGAGTGTAAGCATTGTGGCAATTGTAATAACGACATAGAAGAAACAGACATAACTCGAGAAGCTCAAATGATTATGAGTTGCACAAGACGAATGAGAGAACAGTTTGGAAGTACGTTGGTAGCAGATGTATTAAAGGGGGCCAATACCCAGAAGATTAGAGATTTTCGATTTCATGAGCTATCCACTTATGGCTTAATGCGAGAATATAGCAAAGAGGTCATTAAAGAACTCATTTCCTTCCTTATAGCAGAAGGATATCTCTTATTAGCAGGTGATCAATACCCTATTTTAAAATTAACGCCTCAAAGCCTACCTGTTTTAAAAGGAGAGGAAAAGGTGACCATTAGGCGCCTTATTGTTAAGCAAAAGGTAGTACCTGAAGTAGCAGGAGGGGCAGATAATGACTTGTTTGAACTATTGCGACAAGAACGTTATAGATTAGCAAAAGCCCATCAGGTACAACCTTTTATGATTTTCCCTGACACTTCTCTCAAAGACATGTGTAAGAAGTACCCTGTTTCGGAAGAAGAGTTTTTACAAGTATCAGGAGTAGGTGAGCATAAGCTTCACAAATATGGGCTAAACTTTATACAGCTTATTAAAGAGTATGTAGAAAAAAATAATATTACAAAGGAAGTCAAGCCCGAAGGGAGTAGAGGTTTTGCGCTACCTACCAAGTCAGCCCCAAGGGACAGTCATAAGTTAACCTATGCCCTTTATAAAGAGGGCTTATCCCTAGAAGAGATTGCCAGGGAGAGAGACCTTACAAAGATGACCGTAGAAAATCATCTTTTAAAATGTATTGAAGAGGGGTTAGAGGTAGATTATTCCGACTTTATCCCCCATGAATATGAAGACCAAATTATACAAGCTATTCAGCAATGTGGAACGGAACTCCTAAAGCCTATTAAAGAAGCTTTGCCTGAGGAGGTAAGCTATACAGCCATTAAATTTAGCTTGCTAAAAATGAAGTAATTATCGGGGGTTAAAAAATAATCTGTAAGATAACTGGGAAATAGGTGTAATGGGGGCATTAAATAAGACTTATAGTAAGTTGTTGGGATAGATAAATTAGAGAGGAACTTGGAATTAATAAATAATTTTTCAAAATATTGTATAATATATAGAAAATATTTTGAATTTAGGGTATGATAGAAAAATAAGAGACATACTCTTATTTATACCATAATAATATTTTGAAAAGGGGAGATTTAAAATGCTACAAAGAGTTGAAGCAAAGGCAAATGCAAAGGCACAGTTAAAAGGAAGATGGGGGGCAGCAATAGGTGCATTCCTACTGGCTGAACTAGTAGTACTGGCTGGTATAGGGGTTATAGTTCTAGCCTTTATTCTATTATTTAAAACAATGGGTGCTGCAGCTCTATTCATAGTCCCATTAGTTGGAGTAATTGTTATTTCAATAATAGGAAGTGCTATACCATTAGGTATACATGCATTTACCCTTAAAGTGGCTAGTGGAGAAAAACCAAATGTAGGAGTAGTACTCTCAGGATTTAAAAACATATTAAAAGCTTGGTGCTTAAATTTTGTTACAGCATTCTTCACCTCTTTATGGTCTATGTTATTTGTTATTCCTGGAATTATTAAAGCCATTAGTTATTCTATGGCTATGTATGTTTTAGCAGAAAATCCTGAAATAGGTGTAATGGAAGCTTTAAAGAGAAGTAAAGAAATGACGAAGGGAAATAAGGGAAAACTTTTTGTAACCTATTTATCTTTTATAGGTTGGACATTTGTTTGTAACTTTACCATGGGAATTGGCTACTTATGGCTCATTCCTTATATGCAAGTAACACTAGCTAGCATTTATAATCAACTTAAAGGAGAGTCTGTACAAGTAGGAGAAGCAGGAGTAGCTTTATAGGACTTAATGAGTATAAGAGTAATCTCAATAAATGAGGACAAGTAGTAAAGAATATAGGCTTACAAGACTTACAAGAATAAGTTTTGTAGGCCTTTTTATAGTTCAAAAAATTATATTTTTCTAGGATATTAGGTTGGCACACTTTATAAAGGGGTAAAAATTATATATAATGAGAGTAGTTTTTACGGAAAAAGAAAAACAAGTAATAGGAGCCAATAGATTAAGATGAAGGAAGAAAAAGTAAGATACTTTATGGGGATTAGCATCTACTTAAAAGAATTTATGGTAGCTGTTTTAGATGAAGAGCTAAATATTTGTCAGCTTACTTGCTTTGAAATAAAGGAAGTGATGCATCTTACAGGAGAGCTAAAGCCAAAGGTTATTGCTGTGGATGCGCCTTATAAATTGAGTCAGGGGCTTATGAATAATCCGAATTATAGAAAGACCTTAAAGAAAGGGTTAAGAGGGCATTATAATAAGCGAGTCTGTGAATATGAAATCTCCAGGAGAAATATGCAAATTTATTCTACACCTCAGCATATTGCCCTGCTCAAAGATCTGAAGGAATGGATGTGGTCAGGCTTTGCCCTCTATAAACTAATAGAGGAAGCAGGATATCTACCTATTACTCGTTTGAGTATAGAACAGTCAGACTTAGGCTTTGTGGAAGTTTTTTCACATAGTGCCTATGTAAGTTTACTGCACCACATTCCAAGTAAGAAGGAAACGCAGGTCGGCCAAAGAGAGCGAATTGAAGCTTTGCAAAAAAAAGGAATAAAAGAAATAGAAAGATGGCTTTTAAATAGCAAACAGATGCAACCTGCTAAATTAGATGCATTAGTAGCAGCCTATACCGCCTATTTAACAGCCCGAAAACAAGTTACTTTTGTAGGAGAGTTAGTAGAAGGTGAGATTACTTTACCTACTTTAACCTTGAAGGATACCTATACGTATTCAGAAGCCTATAAAAAATATAAACGTACAAAACAAAAAGAGAAACAACGTTTACAAAGAGAAGCAACAAAGTTCACACAACTTAGTTGGGAATAATATGAACTTGTATTATAAACAAGATATGGATATAATAGGAAAGCTAATAACATGGGTAGGCAAAGTGTAACCTTGGGAATTTTTTGTAAAAAAGTGTAGTTTTAGATATATTTATCCACAAAAATGGTGGATAAGATGTGGATAAGTAGGTATTTTTGTGAGTGTTATGTGTATAACAGGTAATAGTTATTAACATTTTTTATAAAAACTTGGGGAAGAAAGGGTAAAAAGCAAAAAGTGACAAAGAATTTACCAGATTTACAATACTAGTCACTCTAAGGACAGTGTGTTAAAATAGCTAAGATATTAAGAGATATTAATAAGGATAGGAGGCACAAGATGCTATTAAACTATACAAAAAAGGAGCTAGATCAGTTGGCTAAGATCTACGAGGTGAAGGGTGCCTATAAACTAAAAAAGGCAGAACTTATTGAGACCTTAATGGAGCTTATACCTACTCATATGGATAAAGCACTTGTTAACCTTGGTAAAAAAGATATAGAAGCTTTTGAAGAAGTTGTTGAAAAAGGTAGTGTAGAAAGAGAAGTAGAAGCAATTTTAGATTACGTGAATCTTATTGCATTAGGGTTAGTGGAGCTTTTACAAGAATCGGATAAGGTTATTGTAAGTGTAGAAGAGCGTATTAAAGAAGCGTACCTTAAGTTAGATAAAGAAAGTATTAAGGATAAAGTACAATTTAATACCGAGTTACGTACCCATGTAGTAGGACTCCTTAACCTTTATGGCGTAGTAGAAATTGAATGGGCCTTATCCCTTTATAATAGAGATCATGAAACAAAGCTGACAAAGGAAGAATTCGTTGCCTTTATTCAAAGGGATGATGAGCTTGCAGGAAGGTTAGCGATTGTAGAAGACTACTTAGCAGATGAGACAGTTTATGCTGTAGATGGGAATAACCTTAAGGCTTTTATTCATGCTACACAGGATAAACCTTACTTTGTGCCAAGCAAAAACTATATTATGCAGATGAGTAATGAAGAGTATTATGATTATTCTCTTCAAGTACAAGCGTTAGAGACCTACTTAAAGAAAAACTTTACAGAGGATGAAAGTGTTATAGAAGAAGCGATTTTAGCTGTAACGATGATTGCTCGTGTAGATTGCTCCACAAATGGTTCAACCACAGACCTAATGTTAGAAGAATGGAGCTATATGGGTATAGAAATCACAAACCCAGTTCAAAGAAGAGAAGCAATTGCCCACATTGAAATGGTAGCTAATAATACACGTAAGTGGATTAATAAGGGATTTACCAATGATGAGATCAGACCTCATCGTGTTAAAAAACAACCTATTGTAAGGAAATTAGATGTAGGTCGTAATGCCATTTGCCCTTGTGGAAGTGGTAAAAAGTATAAGAAATGCTGTGGTAAAAATAACTAAGAGCAACTCTAAATTTGATAAAAGCTTGTACTTTCAATGAAGTAAACAATGAGAGTACAAGCTTTTTAGCTAGAAACTAATTTTTTATCGAAAAAAGTTTAAAAAAGGCATTGACTTATGCAAAGCAATACTGTAATATAATACAAGTCGGCAGCGACAAACGACAAATAATGAACTTTGAAAACAAAATAGTAACCATAAAACCAGTCGATTCAAGAACTTGTTTAACAAGTTCAAAGAGTACTATTAGTACTAAGTAATAAGCCAGCAACTTAAGTTGCATGGACAAACGAACATTTTTTATGAGAGTTTGATCCTGGCTCAGGATGAACGCTGGCGGCGTGCTTAACACATGCAAGTCGAACGAAGCTAAGGGAGCTTGCTCCCGAGGCTTAGTGGCGGACGGGTGAGTAACGCGTGGGTAACC